>CAKUSI010000047.1 GCA_934678955.1 uncultured Austwickia sp.
ACTGTTTCGCTCGCCTGTGTGCCATTTTGGTGCCACGAGATGGAGCCGTTCTCCCCCGACCAGAGAGAGCCGCCGACCCATAGCGGAGCACGAGAGCCGGGCGGAGTGGACGGGTCAAGGGTGGCCGCAGGCCATCGCGCAGCGACGCGAAGCGCCCTTGACGCGGCCGCGGAGACCGGCGGATGCTCAGCGCCGGGTCGACGGCGGCTCTTCGCCTAAGATAGGAACGGTATGGCTTCTACGGTGTCTGACGACGCTCTCTTGCGCGTGCTGCACTCGAACGACTCGCCGAGTTTCGAGTTCGCTTACGTTGACGAGAGCGGCGAGACCGGCGCCCTGGGGTCGCAGACGTACACGCTGGGGTGTCTTCTGGTACCCGCAGACGAGTGGACCACGCGACTCGACCTCATGATCGCCCACCGGCGGACAATTCGAGACCAGTACCGCGTTCGCTTTCGCGACGAGCTGAAGGCGAATTACCTTCTCCGAGGTAGAGGTCCTTTGAGTGGACTGGGCCTCGGCGACGGCCAAAGGAGGGACATCTACCAACGGAACCTGAGGTTGATGACTTTGGTGTCCTCGGGTGCGTTCGCTGTCGTCATTCAGAAGGGGAAGATCAGTTCCGGTCGCGACCCCGCCGAGGTTGCGTGGGAGTACCTGTTCCAACGTCTCCGCATCCGGTCTGACACCACGGGTGTACCCGTGATGGTCGTTCACGACGAGGGCGATGCAGATCGCGTGCGCAAGCTGCATCGCGCCTTCCGACGTCACAGTTGGGCTCCCGGGAGTCGCCCCGTCCAAGCCAAGCTCTTTGTCGAGGACCCCGTGCCCCGCCGATCCGACCAGTCCTTCTTCATCCAGTGCGCGGACCTCGCGGCTTAGGCCGCCTTCCGTCGGGTCATCCCACCAGGCCCCTCGGGTGGCAGCGTGTGCAACGAGAGGATGTGGGACGAGCTCGGGATTCGAATCCGCAAGGAGGTAGCGAAGGATCGGCCAGACGGGATCGTCGTTTGGCCCAAGTAAAGGGGGCCCCGGAAAGTCCGGGGCCCCTTGAGTGCAGGCCTACCCCAGCACCCAGCTGGATCAGTCCGCATGTCAAGGCTACAGCGTGGAGCTGCGGACGGCCAGCATTGGGGTGCCCTCGTGCGTTTGGTGGCGGGGTGCGCGGAGGTCGAGGCGCGCCAGCGCCGCAGGCCGGAGCGCGGGGCCCCGCCGCTGCGACGCGCGTAGCGCGGCGCTCTTGAACCAGTAAGGAAAATCCTCACCGCCCGCAAGCCTTAGGTGGCGGCGCAGCGGCGGGCGAGGTTGGTGAGTTCTTCGGGTGGGCGTCGGCCGGCTGTGGCGAGTAGTTCGCGAATGAGGTTTCGAGCGAGTTCGTGGGAGCAGATTTGTTCGGGGGCGAGTTGTTCGGCGCGCAAGAGGGCGGTGATGGCTTCACCTGTGTGGCGGCGTTGGCCGTAGGCGCGGGCGATGTCCAGCCAGAGGCGGCTTTGCCGCTCGGGGGATAGGCCGGTGGCGTCGATATCGTGAGCGAGTTCGAGGGCGTAACCGGCGTCGCCGAGTTCAACCGCCACGGCGACGGCGTGTAGGCGGACGTTCGTGGGTCCGAATTCGGTGCCGAAGTCGTTGCGGTCTTCGCCGATCTGGGCGGCGATGCGTTCGGCGTGGTCGAGCGCTTCTCGGGCTGGGGCGCGTTCGCCTGCTTTGGCGTGGCTGATGGCCAGCGCGAGGTAGAGCGCGCCGCGCACGGACAACGCCTCGGGGTGTTGCTCGTCGCGGGTCTCAAGCGCCTGGATACCGGCCCGGGTGACGCTTTCAGCCTGTTCGTAGCGTCCGAGGGTGACGAAGGCGTGCGCCATCCGGAAGAGCCCCGCCAGAGCAGACAGGGGCCGCCCGGCCTGCTCGGCCACGAACAGGGCGCGGTCGGCAGCCAGCCAGGCGGCGTCGGCCTCGCCGAGGCGGGCAAACGCGGAGGCGGCGATCTGGTAGGCCTCGGCCGTCAGTGCGTCCAGGTCGGGGCGCTGGCCCGGGCGGCACAGTCGGCGGGCCTTCTCGATGTCTGGCACGAGCGCGACCAACAGCGTGTTGACGTCCACGAACCGCGAATCGTGCAGTGCCTCCCAGCCCTGCCGAACGCGCTGCCCATAGGTGTCGAGGTCGATCTCTTCGGCGGCCGTGGTGGGAAAGACCTGAGCGGCGGCGGGGTGCCCACTCAGTGCCAGGCGTAGGGCGTCCATGTCCGAGCGGCGCTCACCGGCCACCGGTTCGGGGTCGGTGCCGCGTAGCTCGGCGATGGTCACGTTCAGAGCGTCGGCCAGGGCCTGCAACACCGGGATGCGCTCGATGACGATCACGTCGCGTTCGACCTGAGATACCCAGCTCTCCGAGCGGCTGACCGCAGCGGCCAGCTCCCGTTGCGACATGCCCCGCTGAGCGCGCAAGTTCGCTACCCGCTCCCCCATCGAGGTCATGCCTGCTCCACGGTGCTGGCCAGGTGATCCAGGAACGTGACCGCGTGGGACGCCACGTGCTGTTCGCGCTCGGTCAGGAAGGCCCGGGTATGCGCGGTGGCCTCGTGGGCCTCGAACGCGGCGCGGTCGGCGTACAGCTCGTAGAACACCCGCGAGGACGGCGAGCCCTGCACGGCGTGGGTGGCGTACACGAGGGTGCCCGGCTCGTGGGCCTTGATCGCGGCGACCGTGCGCGCCACCAGAGCGTCGAAAGCGGCCTCTTGGCCGGCTCTCAACTCGAAGCGCACGACGAGCGCGAATCCGGTCACTGCGGAGCTCCTTCCAGGGACGTTGACCCGCAATCTACAAAAAGGTTGTGAACCGTAGGAATATTTGTTGCCCGCACCCGGACGACGACGAGCTGGACCAGGTCGCCGCGGCCCTCGATGGCCTGCGGAAACGGCCCGGGGCGTGACCCCCATGTGCCCAAATGGTGCCCATCTCGGCCTCGGGATCGCCGTTCTCGCGGTGATCGCGGCGGCGTGCGTCGTCGCCTCCAACGCCACCTGCAGGCTCCTGAACAGCGGAAACGCCCCCCGGGTGGCCGGGGGGCGTTGGTGGAGCCGCTTGTCGGAATCGAACCGACGACCTATTCATTACGAGTGAATCGCTCTGGCCGACTGAGCTAAAGCGGCTGGTGCACCCCGCGTCCCGCCAGGGAACCGAACGGCAGTGTGCCCGCTCAGTATACGCAAGCCCATGGGGGCGATTCCAAACCGGCTCCCGGCCCCGTTGACCTGGGCCGATGCCTGCAGACGGCCGCCACCTCGGCACGCCGCCTTCGGCACCGACACGCTCGGCTGAGCGGACGGACGACGCTCAGCACTTCACATCCGCGTCGGGCACCTTGCCCTGCACCAGGTAGTCGTCCACCGTCGTGTCCACGCACTCGTTCGATCGGTGGTACGCCGTGTGCCCGTCCCCGTCGAACGTCAGCAGCCGCGCCTGGTCGAGCTGCTCGGCCAGCCGCTGCGACCAGGAGTACGGCGTCGCCGGGTCGCGCGTCGTCCCCACCACCAGGATCGGGTCGGCGCCCGCCGCGGCAATCCGGTGCGGCTCGCGCGTCCCCTTCACCGGCCACTCCTGGCAGATCGACGTCTCCGCCATGAACTTGCCCCACGTCGGGGCGACCTGCGTGAACTTCGCGATCCGCTCCTGGCGCGTCGCCTCTGTGTCGGGGGGTGTCGGCCGGTCCAGGCAGTTGACGGCGACGATGACCTGCATCAGGTTGCTCTGGTAGCGACCGCTCGCGTCCCGATCCGCGTACTCGGACCCCAGAGCGAAGAGGTCGGTCCCGTCCCCCGCGGTCGCGGATCGCAGCGCCGTGGTCAACCGCGGCCACAGCCGCTCGTCATACATCGCGTTGACCATCCCGAGCGAGCCCCAGCCCTCGCCGATCTCGCTCACGCGGGTGTCCCCGCGCACGGGCAGCGGCTTCGAGTCCAGGTCGGCCAAGATCTGCTGGAGACTCTGCATCCCGGCCTCGAGATTCGACCCGAGGGGGCACCGGGAGGTCGCCACACAGTTGGCCACGTAGGCGCGCGTCGCGGTCTCGAACCCCTCGGCCTGCCCGAGGCTCATGTCCTCCGAGGACAGGTCGGGCGGCAGCGCGCCGTCGAGCACGAGCCGACCCACCCGCGCTGGGAACAGGTCCGCGTACGTCGCTCCCAGGAACGTCCCGTACGACTTGCCCAGATAGACCATCCGGTCCTGACCGAGCGCCGCGCGCGCGATGTCCATGTCCTTGGCCACCTCGTCGGTCCCCACGTGCGGCAGCAAGCCCGGGTACTTCTGCTCGCACGCCTTCCCGAAGCTCTGCCCGACCGACAGGAACTGCGCGTATTCGGCGGGGGTGTCCGGCGTGGGGTCGGTGGCGTTCATGCGGTCCATCGCGGCGTCGTCGATGCAGACGATCGGGTTCGACTGGCCGACGCCGCGCGGGTCCACCCCGACGACGTCGTATGCCTCCCGCACGGTCGGCGTCACGATGAAGTTGGCCAGCTTCGCGTAGTCAACCGCGGATCCGCCCGGTCCACCAGGGTTCACGAACAGGGCCGGTTTCGCGCCGCCGCCCCGGGCCGGCACCTTCAGCACCCGCAGCTTGAGCGTCTCGCCGTCCGGCCGGGAGTAGTCGACCGGCACCTCCAGCCAGGCGCACTGGGCCTGCTCGCAGGTCTCCCAGGCGAGCTGCTGAGAGTAGAACCGCGCCAGGTGCTCCTGGCCCTGCGGCGGCGCGGTCACCCCCGGGTCGGGACTCTGAGACGTGCCGGAGGCGTTCGCGCCCGAGTCCGCGAACGGCCCGAACGAGCAGGCCGCCAACCCCAGCGTCAGCGCACCGGTCGCCGCGATCCCCCGAATACTGCGCCGCACACCGTGCACTCGCGCCACCAGCTGCTCCCGTCGTCGCGTCCGCCCTGCCGATCAATCGCCTCCGAGGCTACCCGCAGCCCCCGACAACCCGCGCGCCGCGGACCCGCGAAACCAGACCGCCGAGAGCGCCCGGGAGCGAGCCCGCGCTAGACCCGCCGGGGCAGCCGCAGCGAGATGGCCAGCGCCTCCAGGGCGAGCAGGGGCGGGACGTTGCCCGCGATCCGCTCCCTCGCCTCGCCGATCGCGTCCATCGCCGCCAGCAGACCCACCTCGTCGAACGCCCGCGCCACCGTGTCGACCTCGGCCCTCAAGTCCGCGTTGACCAGCCCGACCGGAGTCCCCAGCCGGACCACGAGGGCGTCCCGGTAGACCGACAACAGGTCGATCAGCGACCGGTCCACCACGTCCCGCGCCAGCCGGGTCGCACGGGCCTTCTGCTCCCGCTCCAACGTGGCGACCTGCGCTCGTATGTGCGGCGGCTGCGTCCTTGCCCCGGCGTCCGCGCCCAGCGTGGCGAGCAGCCGCTCCCGCTCGGCCCGGTCCCGCTCGCTCGTCGACGCCCCCGACTCCTCGGCCGCGATCCCGGCCAGGTCACTCGCCGCCGCCACCGCGTCCGCCACGTCCTCGATCCGGCCCGCCAGCCGGATCACGTCGCGACGCCGGATCCGAGCGCCCTCGTCGCGGGCCAGCCGCCGCGCCAGCCCCACGTGGCACTGGGCGGCGCGCGCCGCATACAAGGCCATCGCCGGCTCCACCCCGTCGCGCCGCTGCAGCAGCCCCGCCACCGCCTCCACCGGCGGGGTCCGCAGCCGCACATGTCGGCACCGGCTGCGGATCGTCACGATCACGTCCTGCAACGAGGGCGCGCACAGCAGCCAGACGGTCCGCTCCGCCGGCTCCTCCAGGGCCTTGAGCAGCGCGTCCGCGGCCCGCTCGGTGAGTCGGTCGGCGTCCTCCACGAGGATCACCCGCCACGGCCCCACGCTGGGCCGCAGGGCCGCCAACCCGGCCAGCTCCCGGGCCTGTTCGACCTTGATCGACAGCCCCTCGGTGGCCAGCACGGCCACGTCCGCATGGGTGCCCTCGACCGCGGTCCGGCACTCCCGGCACTCGCCGCAGCCGTGCTCCGGGCACTGCAGGGCGGCCGCGAACGCCCGCGCCGCGGTCGAGCGACCCGACCCGGGCGGCCCGGTGAGCAGCCACGCGTGCGTCATCGCTGCGGGGTCGGTGGCGGCCCGAGAGAGCGTGGCCACCGTCATCGACTGACCGACGACGTCCTCCCAGACGCTCACGAGGCCTCCCCGAACCAGCCCGTCGCCTCCAGGCGGGCGGCGACGATCTCCCCGATCGCGTCGGCGGACAGGGCGGCGTTGACGACCAGGTACCGCTCCGGCGCCCCCCGCGCCAGATCCAGGAAGCCCGAGCGCACCCGCTCGTGGAACTCGACGTCCTCCGCTTCCATCCGGTCGGATCGCCCGCGGGCTCCGCGCCGGGCCGCGGCCACCTCGACCGGGACGTCCAGCAGGATGGTCAGATCCGGCACGAGCCCCCCGGTCGCCCACAGCGACACCTCGCGGACCTCGCCCGCGCTCAGGTCGCGCCCGGCACCCTGGTAGGCGATCGAGGAGTCCATGAACCGGTCGGTGATCACGTCCTGGCCGGCGTCGAGGGCGGGGCGGATCACCGTCTCCACGTGGTGGGCGCGGTCGGCCGCGAAGAGCAACGTCTCCGCCCGCGGAGTGACCGCGCCGCCGTGCAACAGGAGTTCACGCACCGACCGGCCGAGTGGGGTGCCGCCGGGCTCGCGCGTGACCACGTAGGAGCGTCCCCGGGCGTCGAGCCACCGGGTCAACCGCGCGATCTGCGTCGACTTGCCGGCGCCGTCGCCGCCCTCGACGGCGATCAAAACTCCTCGCTGGGGACCGGGCGGGGGTTCCGGCGACTCCTCGCCCGCATCATGACGCCCATCGTCCGCGTTCACACCTGGAGCCTAGGCCAGCGGGCCGACATCGCCGACGCGGACCGGTCGAGCGCGGCCGAGCAGACGGGCACGCCACGGCGGGCCTGCGCTGCGAGGGTAGTGCGAGGTGTGGCCCGAATGACGGTAGGCGTGATGGGAAGCCAGCGAGCAGGTGCGCGGAGGTGAACCGGGAGCGGCGGCTCAGGCGTACGTGTTCACGTTGCGGCCGAGGCTTCCCTCGGTCGCGAGCGGCAGGGCCAAGGAGTCCAGCAGCTTGGTCGCCGCCGCCTCCTGCGTGTTCATCGCCTTCTTGAGCAGGGAGATCTGGGCGTCGCCGACGGCCTGCTCGGTGCGGGTGTTGAGCAGCGTCTGGGCGATCAGGGCGACATCCATGTCGGGGATCTCTCCTTCGCGGGGTCGGTCGCGCGTGGGTCCGGGACTCACGTATGGGCTCGGGCTCGCCGGGGCTGCCTGGATGGCCTCTCCGGTCCGCCGTCCCCATCGACCCGGCCGACCCGCTTCTGAGCCGTCGGGCAGCCTCGATCCCGGCATCCCTGCACGTCAAGCGATTCCGTCGGCCGTCCCGGGCTCCTCACTCGCGGCGGCCTTCTTCGCCGCCGCCGTCGACGCCGTGGCCTTCTTGGCGGTGGCCTTCTTGGCCGTGGCCTTCTTCGCGGTGGTCTTCTTCGCGGTCGCCTTCTTGGCCGTCGTCTTCTTCGCGGCCCGCTTGCGGGTCGTCGGACCCTTCGCGCGCTTCTCCGCGAGCAGCTCGTACGCGCGCTCGGCCGTGATCGTCTCGACGTCGTCGTCGCGGCGCAGGGTCGCGTTGGTGGTCCCGTCGGTCACGTACGGCCCGAACCGACCGTCCTTGACCACCACCGGCTTGCCGCTCTCCGGGTCGGCCCCGAACTCCGCGAGCGGGGGCTTGGCGGCCGCCCGGCCCCGCGTCTTCGGTTGCGCGTAGATCTCCAGCGCCTGGTCCAGCGTGATGTCGAAGAGCTGTTCCTCGCCGGCCAGCGAGCGCGAGTCGGTCCCCTTCTTCAGGTACGGCCCGTACCGGCCGTTCTGCGCCGTGATCTCGGTCCCCTCGGCGTCCACCCCGACCACCCGGGGCAGGCTGAGCAGCCGCAGCGCGGTGGGCAGGTCCACGGTCGAGAGCGACATCGACTGGAAGAGCGATGCCGTCTTGGGCTTGATCTTGGCCCGCCCCGTCTTGGCCGCCTCCTCGGCCGAGAGCACCTCGGTCACGTACGGCCCGTACCGGCCCGCCTTCGCGACGATCTCGCGGCCGCTCTCCGGGTGCACCCCGAGCACCCGCCCGTCGTCCGAGGCGGTCTCCAGCAGCTCCCGCGCCTTCGCCGGGGTCATCTCGTCGGGCGCGATGTCGTCCGGCACGCTCGCGCGCCGCGGTTTGGGCGCGGAATCCTCCTGCGCCGCGGAGGTACCCGCCGCTGGCGAGGAGCCATCGGAGGGCCCGCCCGACGCGCTGGCCGCGCCCGGCCCGTCGACGGTCACGGCCGGCTGCTCGGGCACTTCTTCCACGTACGGCCCGTACCGCCCGACCCGCACGACCATCCCCTCGCCGAGGGGAATCGTCGAGATCTCGCGTGCGTCGATCTCGCCCAGGTCGTCGACCAGCTCGCGCAGGCCCTCGGCGCTCGCCGCCTCGTCCCCGAAGTAGAACCGCGTCAACCACTCCACCCGCCCGCGGTCCCCGCGTGCGATCTCGTCGAGGTCCTCCTCCAGGCGGGCCGTGAACTGGTAGTCCACCAGCCGCGGGAAGTGCTCCTCCAGCAGACGGGTCACCGCGAAGGCCAGCCACGTCGGCACCAGCGCGGTGCCGCGGCGGTGCACGTAGCCGCGGTCGGTGATCGTGCGCAGCGTGGGAGCGTAGGTCGACGGCCGCCCGATCCCCATCTCCTCCATCGCCTTCACGAGCGATGCCTCGGTGTACCGGGCGGGCGGACTCGTCTCGTGCCCGTCCGCCTCGGCGGAGTCCACGTCGAGCGCGGTGCCGACCGCGAGCGTCGGCAGGCGCCGCTCCTCCTCGCGGCCCGCGATGGCCGCCCGGGCGGCGGCGCGCGCGTCGGGGTCCTCGTCGCGGCCCTCCTCGTACGCGGCGAGGAACCCGCGGAACGTGATCACGGTGCCCGACGCGGTCAGCTCGGCGGTCTCGAAGCCGCCCGCCCCCGCCAGCGGCGCGGTGACCTTGACGGTGGCGGTCGAGCCGCGGGCGTCGGCACTCTGGGAGGCGACCGTCCGCTTCCAGATCAGCTCGTAGAGCGCGAAGTCCTCCCCGCGCAGCTCCCCCGCCACCTGGGCCGGAGTGCGGAAGCGGTCCCCGGCGGGACGGATCGCCTCGTGCGCCTCCTGGGCGTTCTTCACCTTCTTCTCGTAGCGACGCGGCTTTTCGGGCACGTACTCCGCGCCATACATGTCCCGCGCCTGCGTGCGTGCCGCCGTGAGCGCCGACTCGGACAGCGTGGTGGAGTCGGTCCGCATGTACGTGATGTAGCCGCCCTCGTAGAGCCGCTGGGCCACCCGCATCGCCGAGGAGGCGTTGAGCCGCAGCTTGCGCGCCGCCTCCTGCTGCAGGGTCGAGGTCGTGAACGGCGCCGAGGGGCGGCGCGTGTACGGCCTGTCGGCGACGTCGCTGACGAGCACCTCGCGTCCGGCTCCGCCCGCGCTCGAAAGCGATTCCGCGACCGCCCGGGCACCGGCCTCGTCGAGGCGCACCGCGCGGCCGCTCAGCGCACCGTCCGCGCCGAAGTCCCGGCCGGTGGCGACCTTCGTGCCGTCCAGCCCGGTGAGGCGCGCGGAGAACGCCTGCGCCGGCGTCCCCACCGGGGCCAGGACGGCGGTGACGTCCCAGTACGAGGCGCGGACGAACGCCATACGCTCGCGCTCGCGCTCGACCACCAACCGGGTCACGACCGACTGCACGCGACCGGCGGACAGACCCTGGCGGACCTTGCGCCACAGGACGGGGCTGACCTCGTAGCCGTAGAGACGGTCGAGGATGCGTCGCGTCTCCTGGGCGTCGACGAGATCGGTGTCGAGCTCCCGCGTCTGCTGGACCGCCCGCTGGATGGCCTCCTTGGTGATCTCGTGGAACACCATCCGCTTGACGGGGACCTTCGGCTTGAGCACCTGCAGCAGATGCCAGGCGATGGCCTCGCCCTCGCGGTCCTCATCGGTGGCGAGGTAGAGCTCGTCGGCCTCCTTGAGTGCCCGCTTCAGCTCGGTGACCTTGCGCTTCTTGTCGGCGTCCACCACGTAGTAGGGCTCGAACCCCGACTCCACGTTGACCGCGAACCGCCCGAACGGACCCTTCTTCATGTCGGCGGGCAGCTCCGAGGGGTTCGGCAGGTCCCGGATGTGGCCCGAGCTGGCCTCCACGTCGTACCCGCTGCCGAGGTACCCGGCGATCGTGTTCGCCTTGCTGGGCGACTCCACGATGACGAGCTTGCGTCCTGCATCACTTGCCACTGCGTTTTCCTACTCCTTGGCCACGTGCAGCGGATTCGTCGCTGCATCGACGTGGTTAGCCTCGTCCGTGATGGGCCGACGTCGCGGCGGAGGTCCTGCGCGGGCGGTGCGTTCCGCCCTGGTCGTGCCCGCAGGACACCATACGCATCGGTTCCGGCACACCGTAACGCCTGGCGAGCGCTCCCGTGCCCGATCAGCGGTGCCCGCGGGCCACTGCCCGACCCGCGGGCAGGGGAGCGAGCCCTCACCGTCAGTACGCGGCGTGCGCGACGTCCGACCCGGCGACCGCTTCAGCGGGCCTCGCCACCCCGCTGGGGCATCAGGAACCCGTCCGCGATCAGGTGCTCGATCTCGGGCAGCGCCCCCTCGATGACCTCCGCCGAATCCCGGCCCAGGACTGCGGCGATGGCGTGCAGCGCGGCCCCCGCGGTCAGGTCCCCGTCGCAGACCGACGCGAAGGCGGCCAGGACCTGGTCGACGCGCCGGAGCAGGCGCAGGCCGCCCCCTTGCGTGAGCTGGATGACCGAGGGATCGGCGTGTCCCGGAAGCGCATACGTGTGAATGCTCACATCGTCGGCGAAGACCCACCGGCGCTCGAGAATCCCCTCCCGCCCCAGCGCCGCGAGCTCCCGGCAGGCCCGCAGCGCCGCGAGGATCGCCGGGCCGACGGGGCCTGCGACAGCGCCCGGGTGGTCGACGAAATCCACACGCGGCGCCCGCGCCTGGCCCGCTGGGCCGGTGGCGTTGTCGGGCCGGGACAGCGTCACGACGCCGAATCCGATGGCCTCCACGTCCCGAGCGGCGAAGTCGTCGAGCCAGGCGGCATACAACCGCTCGTAGGCGGACGTTCCCGGACGGTGCCCTCCGTCGCGGGTCCACGTCTCGGCGTACTGGCAGGGGTCGCTCACCTCGCGCTGCACGACCAGGGCGTCGAGCCCGCTGCCCTCGAGCCACCGGTCCAGCACCTCCCGCCAGTCCTCTCCTCGGCGCACCTCCCAGTTGCCGAGGAGCTGGGCCATCCCGTCGGGCGCCAGGTGGTCAGCCGCGCCGCGGACCAGGCGCTCCACCACCGCGTCGCCGCGCGCGCCGCCGTCGCGATAGGTGAAGCGGGGCACGTCGTCGCGGCGCGGGGTGATCACGAACGGCGGGTTGCTCACGATGAGGTCGAACCGTTCCCCGTCGACCGGCTCCCACAGGTCCCCCGCCCGCAGCTCCCAGTCCACCCCGGCGAGCGCCGCGTTGAACGCGGCGAACGCGAGCGCCCGCGTCGAGGTGTCGGTGGCGACGATGCGCTCGCAATACCGCCCCAGGTGCAGCGACTGCACCCCGCAGCCCGTCCCGAGGTCCAGCGCTCGGCGCGCTGGAGGGCGAGGCGTCCAGGACGCCAGCGTGGCCGAGGCGCCGCCGACTCCCAGGACGTGGTCGGGGTGCAACGGGCCGCCGGTCGCCAGCTCGCCGAGGTCGGAGGCCACCCACCAGGTGTTCGCCTCATCCCCGTACGGACGCAGGTCGCAGCTCGCGGTCACCAGCGACGCGGCTCGCCCCGCCGGGGACCGCACGAGCCCCAGGCGTCGCAGGCCCGCCACCCCGGTCCGCGGAAACGCGTCCTCCACCGCGCGCGACGCGACGGGCTCACCGAGGGTGAACAGGGCGATGGCCGTCGCGGTCGGCCCGGGCTCCTGCGCGATGCGGCGCCGCGCGGGCAGCGTCTCCTCCCGGTGCAGCGCCGCCGCGGCCCACGTGCCGAGAAAGTCCGTGACCCCGTCGAGCGTGTATGCCGCCGCGGCCAAATCCTCGCGCAGGGTGTCCAGTTCGTGGGGTGCGGCGGTCGGCGGAGGGGGGAGGCCGAGGTCTTCTGAACGCGTCACGGGAGCTGGCGCGACTCCACCACGTGGGCGGCGACCGCGCGAAGCTTCATGTTGCGGTCCTGGGAGTAACGGCGAAGCACGGCGAAGGCCTGGTCGGTGCTGAGGTCGAAGCGTTCCATCAGGATCCCCTGGGCGAGCCCGATCAGGTGCCGGCCGTCCATGGCGGCGCGCAGGCCGCTCTCGGTCTGCGCCGCCGCGAGCGCGACGGACGCGTGCCCGGCGAAGATGGAGGCCACCGCGGCGTCGTCGGCGTCGAAGCGATCCGGCTGCGAGGCATAGATGTTGAGCGAACCGATCGTGCTGGCCTCGGTGAAGAGACGCACCGACAAGACGCTGCGGACCCCGAGCGGCAGGACGGCACGACACCACGTGGGCCAGCGGGTCTCGGTCTCCGTGTCCGCGATGATGAACGACGTGTGGTCGCCGATGGCTTCGAGGCAGGGGCCCTCGCCGCAGGTGATCTGAAGATCGTCGACCTCCCGCACCCGCTCGTCGGTGACGGCTGCCGTCTCCACACGGTTGTTCCGATGCACAAGCATCACGCCGCACATGTCCGAGCCGACCGTCTCACACGCCAACTCAGCGATGCCCTGAAGCGTCTGCTCGACGTCCTCCTGGGCGTGCAGGGATCTCGCGATGTCGGCGAAGTCCGACGCGCTCTTTGACACTGCTCCTCGATTCTCGGCGCTTCTGGTGGTCGACGGACCACTTAACCACGCTAGTTGGACAAAGCAGACATCGCCCGTTTGGCCGGGCGCGGCGGGTCACGTCGTCGTGAGCGGCTCGATCTGCATGCTGGAGCGCAGTTCGGCCAGTATGCGCGTGAGAAGCCGGGACACCTGCATCTGGCTGACGCCGATCTCCTCGCCGATGCGCTCCTGGGTCCATCCCCGCACGAAACGTAGCAACAGGATCCGGCGGTCGCGGTCGCTGAGCCGCTGCAAGGCGGGGCGCAGGGTTTCCATGTTCTCGATGTGGTCGTAGTAGTCCGTCTTGTCAACGAGGAGGTCCGCCAGCACGGTCGCTCCCGGCCGCCCCGGGGAGTCCAGCGACAGCGCCGCGTAGCAGCCGTCGGTCATCTCGGCCTCGGCCAGCTCGCCGGCGGCCACCCCGAGTTCCGCGGCCACCTCGCCCGTCGTCACGGGCCGGCCGCGGACCTGCTGCAGATCCGCCCGGGCGGCCGCCACCTGGCTGCGCAACTCCTGGAGCCGTCGGGGCGGGCGCACCACCCAGCCGAAGTCCCGGAAGTGCCGCTTGATCTCCCCAGAGATCGTGGGGACCGCATAGGCGAGGAAGCCGGCGCCCTCCCCGGGCTTGTAGCCCTGCGCCGCTTTCACCAGCCCGAGGTAGGCGACCTGGACGAGGTCGTCCGATTCGATCCCACGCGACCGGTAGCGTCCCGCGATCGATTCGGCCACGGGCCCGTTGAGCAGGACCACCTGATCCAGGTACTGCTGGCGGGACGAATGGTCCTCACAGGCGGCGGCCAGCGCGAGCAGCTCCTGGCTGCACTCGTCGCGCGTGGCCGCGTCGAGTTCTCCAATGTGCCGGCCGTGAAGACGGCCCGGCAGGTCGTGCGCTGCGCTGAACAGGTTTCGGGGCATCGACACTCCCTTGACCTTGCCTATAACAGGGTGGCGCGTGTCTGGACCACACCATGACGCTAGGCGCAACTCGCGACATATCGCAATAATCCTTAAGGGTGTCCCCGTTCAAGAGCGCGGCGCCTCCGCGAGTCAACTGAACGATCGTCCGTTTCGGCGGTGAAGGGCGCGGCCAGGGCGGACGCGCCTGAGGACACACCTGGCCGGGCGCGCGAGTCGCGTTGTCCCGCCGGGTAATCGGCGTCTATTCCGAGCCGCGCCCCTCGGGGGCTGCGTCGAGGAGGCAGGAGGCCAGGGCCTCGCTGACGGACGCGTGCAACGGGAAGACCGTGTCGAGTCCCGTAATCGAGAGAACTCTCAACATGCGAGACGACGTGGCGACGATGCGCATGGAGCCACGCCGGGCGCGTACGACCTTCAGCCGCCCCACCAGCACCCCGAGCCCCGTGGAGTCCATGAACGGCACGCCCCGGAGGTCGATCACCACCCGCGACTGCCCGGTGGCGAGCACCCGGTCGAGCGCATCGCGCAACCGCGGCGCGGTCGTGACGTCGACGTCACCGGCCGCGCTCACCACGGAGATGCCACCCTCGTCGTGAAGCGTCACCTCGAGATCCGGCACGCGCCCTCCTCCTCCATCGTTCGGTCACGATAGTCGTGGGCCTGTTCACCCGCGACCCCTTGATCATGCTCACGTATCGACGTCCCGGCCCGGCGTCCCCGGCTCGACCTCCCGGCGGCACCGCCCGGGGATGGGTGTCGGTCCGGAACCGTACGGTGTCCTCGATGACCGTCCAGGGGCCTGAACAGGTGCTGGCGGCCTGGGCAGACGGGCCGCGCCGCCAGTCGCTGCTGCACGTGCACCGCGAGCCGGCGCGCCCGCCGCGCACCGGGCCGTTGCCGGACTGGCTGTCTGCTCCCGTGCTCGCGGCGTGGGCGGGCGCGGGCCTGGACCTGCCCTGGACGCATCAGGGGGTGACCGCCGAGGCGCTGACGGAGGGGCGCAGCGTCGCGATCGCCACCGGGACCGCCTCCGGCAAGTCGTGGGCCTACCTGATGCCGGTGCTCTCGGCACTGTCCGGCGGGGAGAGATCCCTGGCGGGCCGGGGTGCCGGGGCGCTCTACCTCGCGCCGACCAAGGCGCTCGCCGCCGACCAGCTGGCCCACCTCGAGGCGCTCGCGGTGCCGGGCGTCCGTCCCGCCACGTACGACGGGGACACCCCGTCCGCGGAGCGGGCCTGGATCCGCGCCCACGCGAACTACGTGCTGACCAACCCGGACATGCTGCACCACGGGATCCTTCCGGGGCACGAGGCCTGGTCGGGGTTCTGGCGGGCCCTGCGCTTCGTCGTGGTCGACGAGTGCCACGTCTACCGTGGGGTGTTCGGCGCGCACGTCGCCGCCGTGCTGCGCCGGCTGCGCCGGATCTGCCGACGCTACGGCGCGTCGCCAGCATTCGTGTTCGCCTCGGCGACTCAGCCCGACCCGCAGCGCCACGCCCGCGACCTGGCCGGCCTGTCGGTGCTGCCCGTGACCGACGACGGCTCGCCACGCGCCGCCCGGCACCTGGCGTTCTGGGAGCCTGCGGCGCGCGCCGGCCCGGGCGGGGAGCGGACGCGCCGCAGCGCGACCGCCGAGTCCGCGGACCTCCTGGCCGACCTCGTCTCCCGCGGCGTGCAGACGGTCGTGTTCGCGCGGTCGCGGGCCGGCGCCGAATCGGTGGCGGCGGGCGCTCGGCGCGCACTCGCCGACGCGCACCCGCAGATGGTGGAACGCGTCGGGTCCTACCGCGGCGGCTATCTCCCCGAGGAGCGCCGCGGCGTGGAGCGGGCGCTGCGGGAGCGTCGCATCCTGGGGCTCGCCACCACCAACGCGTTGGAGCTCGGCATCGACCTGGGCGGTCTGGACGCGGTGATCGTCGCCGGCTGGCCGGGCAGCCGCGCCTCCCTGTGGCAGCAGGTGGGCCGGGCGGGACGGGCCGGACGCGAGTCGCTGGGGGTCTTCGTGGCGGCCGACGACCCGCTGGACTCCTATCTGGTCTCCCACCCCGAGACGGTGGTGGGCGCGCCCGTGGAGGCCTCGGTCCTGGACCCGAGCAACCCGTACGTCCTCGCCCCGCACCTGACCGCCGCCGCCGCCGAACTGCCGTTGCGCAGCGAAGACGCGGACCTGTTCGGGCCGACCATGCGCGGCCTGCTCGACTCGCTGGTCGCGGACGGTTCGCTGCGGGTGCGCCCGTCCGGCTGGTATTGGACCCGCCCGGAGCACCCCGCCGCGCATTTCACGCTCCGCGGGGCGGCCGAGCCGGTCGCCGTGGTCGAGGCCCGCACCGGACGGGTCATCGGAACCGTGGACGGCGCGCGGGCCGACGCGACCGTGCACGCCGGGGCGGTGTATGTGCATCAGGGCAGCACGTATGTCGTCACGGAGCTCGACCTGCCGAGTGCCACCGCGCTGGCCGTGGCGGGGGACCCCGGGTGGAGCACCCAGGCCCGCGCGACGAGCGCCTTCGAGATCCGGGAGCGGCTCACCGCCCGTACCGGTCCGCAGGTCGCGGCCGCGTACGGCCGGGTGGTCGTCCGGCGCCGGGTGACCTCGTTCCTGCGCCGCCTCCCGGGCGGCGAGGTGATCGGCGAGCATCCGCTGCAGCTCCCCGAGCGGCGCCTGGAGACGACCGGGGTGTGGTGGACGATCCGTCCGGACGCGCTAGAGAGTGCCGGGATCGACCCGGCGGACGTGCCGGGAGCCCTCCACGCCGCCGAGCACGCGGCGATCGGCCTGTTGCCACTGGTCGCCACGGCCGACCGCTGGGACATCGGCGGGGTGTCCACCGCCCTGCACCCGGACACCGGCCTGCCGACGATCATGGTGTACGACGGCTATCCCGGCGGTGCCGGCTTCGCCGAGCGCGGGTTCGAGTGCGCTCGCGCCTGGCTGGAGGCGACC
>CAKUSI010000048.1 GCA_934678955.1 uncultured Austwickia sp.
CGCCCGTGGGCGGAAAGGGGCGAGGTGGTCCTGGGACTTTGCGTACGTTTCCCGCCCGTGGGCGGGATCGGTACGCCGGGACGTGGGCAGATGCGTGCATTTCCCGCCCGTGGGCGGGATCGGTACGCCCCTGGGCAGGCGCGTGCATTTGCCGCCCGTGGGCGGGATCGGTCCACCCTGTCCTGGGCAGGCGCGTGCGTTTCCCGCCCGTGGGCGGGAGCGGTATGCCGGAACGTGGGCAGCCGCGTGCATTTGCCGCCCGTGGGCGGAAAGGGGCGAGGTGTTCCTGGGACTTTGCGTACGCTTCCCGCCCGTGGGCGGGAGCGGTACACCGGGACGTGCGAGGCGCGTACATTTTGCCGCCCGTGGGCGGAAAGGGGCGAGGTGGTCCTGGGACTTTGCGTACGTTTCCCGCCCGTGGGCGGGATCGGTACGCCCCGTCGTGGGCAGCCGCGTGCATTTGCCGCCCATGGGCGGCGGGGGTGTGCGGGGATCGGTCGCGCGCCGTTGCGTCAGAGTCGGATTCTGCGGGCGGGCGCCATGCCCAGGGTGGCCACCAGGCACATCGCCAGCCAGATCAGCGGGAAGGTCGTCGCCTCGCCCCAGCCCGCGTTCGCACCGGCCGCGAACACCGCACCCGCCGCCGCTACTCCGAGCACACTGCCCAGCACGTCCGCCACCTGGATGGAGGAGGAGGCCGACGCGTGACCGCCCGGGGGAGCCAGGGCCAGGGCCAGCACGGACGTCGAGGTCACGCCGAGCCCCAGCGCCAGCCCGAACACCGGGAGGATCACCGCGAAGACCCACGCCGGCAGCTCGAGGGCGTCGGCGGCCACCAGCGCCAGGCAGGACAGCGACAGGATCACCGTTCCGGCGAAGACGAGCTCCGGCCCGCGACCGGCCACGGCGGGGCGGCCCTGGATCAGGGAGCCGCAGGTCCACCCGATCGACGCCAAGGCGAGCAGCGCGCCGGTCGCCCGCAGATCGAGGCCCACCTGCCCGTGCAGCATGAGTGGGACGAAGGAGATCGTCCCGGAGAAACCGGCCATCAGGAGCAGCCGCGCCACCATCACGCACGGCTGACCCCGGCGCAACCGGACCGACCCCGGCGGCAGCACCCGGGGCACGAACACTGCCAGCACCGCCAGCCCGACCACCACCAGGGCGGCCTCGACCGCAGCGCTCCACCCGGGTCCGGAGGCACCCAGTTGCAGCGCGGCGGCCCCCACCGTCACGCCCGCGCCCAGCGCAAGGGTCCGTCGCCCCGAGCGGGCGATCGGCGCGGGCGGTTCCCCGACGCCGGCCGCGTACTCCGGCCCCGGACCCTCCCGCAGCAGCGTCGCGGCCCGGCGCATTCCGACGGCGGATGCCGCTGCGAGCGGCACGATCACGAGGAACACGGCCCGCCACGACACCGCGTGCGTCAGCCACGCTGCGACCAGCGGGCCGACGATGCTCGGCAGCACCCACGCGGCCGAGAGCCACCCGAACACCCGGGGCCTCATCGCCAGCGGGTAGACCGCCCCCACGATCACGTACAGGCTGACCATCGCCAGCCCCGCGCCGAGACCGGCCACCAGCCGGCCCGCCAGCATGACGTCGAACGTCGGCGCCAGCCCGGCGACCGCCGAGCCGGACGCGAAGAGTAGCTGCCCGGTCCATACCGCAGGCAGAGGGCCGCAGCGCTGCGCCCAGGCCCCGGCGGTGACGATGCCGAACAGTTGCCCGGTGAACAGGAGGGAGAACGCCAGGCCGTATGTCGACCCGGAGCCGAGAGCCGCCGCCACCTCCGGCATCGCCGTGGAGACGGCCAGGGCCTCGAACGCGATGATCGTGACGAGCCCGACGATCGAGACCGTCGCCGCCCCGTACCGCGCGCCGAGGAGCGCGGTATCGCCTGCCTCCCGCACCATCACCGGACCACCGTAGGCGAGTGACGTGCTGCCGTGGTCAGCTGGGCGGCGCGATCCAGACCGTGGTGTCGACCGGCAGGGTCGAGTGCCCGTCGAGGGTGGCCAGGGGGCCGCTGGTCACCAGCACCTCCCCTTGCGGCAACCGGGTAGGTGCGCCGAGATTCGCCAGGATCAGCACGTCGCCGCGCCGGGTCCCGCTGCGGAGCGCGACCACGTTAGGCCCGAAACCTCCCAGCCAGGCCAGGGAGGCCCGGCCCAACCCGTACGCCTTCCGCACCCGCAGCAAGCTGCGGTAGAGCTCGAGGGTCGAGCCCTCCCGTCCGCGCTGCGCGTTCACGGCAAGGGCCGCGTACGACGGCGGCTGCGGCAGCCAGGTCCGGCCGGAGTCGTTGAACCCGAGCGCGGGCGCCCCGGCCTCCCAGGGCATCGGGATGCGGCAGCCGTCGCGGCCGAGCAAGGTGCGTTCGGAACGCTCGTAGGTCGGGTCCTGGCGTACCGCGTCGGGCAGGGTGGTGTGTTCGGGCAGGCCCAGCTCTTCGCCCTGATAGAGGTACGCGGCCCCCGGCAGAGCGAGCATCAGGGCCGTGGCCGCCCGCGCGCGACGCAGCCCGAGCTCGACGTCCGGCTGAGGGTCATCCGCGCCGACGCCGTGCGGGTTGTGCCCGCCGCGTGCCGCGTCCGGCAGTCCAAGGCGCGTGGAGTGCCGTACGACGTCGTGGTTGGACAGCACCCAGGTGGTGGGCGCCCCGACCGCGTCGTTGGCGGCGAGCGAGCGCTCGATGACCTCGCGCTGCGCGGCGGCGGTCCAACCGGCCGTCAGGTAGGCGAAGTTGAAGGCCTGGTGCATCTCGTCCGGGCGCACGTAGCGGGCGGCCCGCTCGACCGGGTCGACCCACGCCTCGGCGACGAGGATGCGGTCATGGCCCCCGTCCGTGATACGTCGGCCGCTGGCCTCGGCGGGGCCGCGACTGCCGGCTGCGGCTCCACCCTGACCGGTCGAACGCTCTTCGGGGGTCGCCCCGTAGGCGTCGGTCACGCGGCGCCAGGATCGATAGATCTCGTGCACGCCCTCCTGGTCCCACATCGGCGGCCGTCCGTCATGGCCCGGTTCGCCGGGAGTGAGCATCCCCTGGTCGGCCTCCCAATCGGGCAGGCCGGGCGCCTTGACCAGGCCGTGCGCCACGTCGACGCGGAAGCCGTCGGCGCCGCGGTCCATCCAGAACCGCATCACGTCCTCGATCTCGGCCAGGACCTCCGGGTTCTCCCAATCCAGGTCGGGCTGGGTGACGTCGAAGAGGTGCAGGTACCACTGGCCGTCCGCCACCCGGCTCCACGCCGGCCCGCCGAACACCGAGCGCCAGTTGTTCGGAGCCTGCGACCCGCCCGGTCCCGCGCCGTCCCGGAACAGATAGCGCGCCCGCGCGGCCGAGCGCGGGGGAGCCGCCAGCGCCTCCTGGAACCACGCGTGCTCGCTGCTGGTGTGGTTGGGGACCAGGTCGATGATCACGCGAAGACCCAGCGCGTGCGCCTTGCCGATCATCGCGTCTGCGTCGGCCAGCGTCCCAAAGAGCGGGTCGACGTCCCGGTAGTCCGCCACGTCGTACCCGCCGTCGTGCTGCGGGGACACGTAGAACGGCGAGAGCCACAGCGCGTCCACCCCGAGGTCGACCAGGTGATCCAGGCGGGCGGTGATGCCCGGCAGGTCGCCGAGGCCGTCGCCGTCGCCGTCGGCCCAACTGCGCGGATAGACCTGGTAGATCACCGCGTCGCGCCACCACTCATCGGTGGCCGCGGGCTCGTGCAGGAACTCGCCGGTCGGAGCAGACGGGACGGTCGGAGCAGACAGGACGGTCGGGGCAGCTGGGGCAGTCGGATCGGTCGTCAGGTCGGGCACATCCTCACTCCATCGTGTTGACCAGGGAGAACGCGGCCATCTGGAAGTAGCCGCGCAGCGCCTCCTCGTCCTCGGGCTGCAGATCGAGGGTGTCCACCGCGGCGGACATGTGCTCCAGCCAGCGGTCCCGCGCCAGCGGGGTCACGGCGAACGGGACGTGCCGCATCCGCAGCCGGGGGTGGCCGCGTTCCTCCGAGTAGGTGGTCGGCCCGCCCCAGTACTGCTCCAGGAACATCCGCAGCCGCCGCTCAGCGGGCGCCAGGTCCTCCTCCGGGTAGAGCGGGCGCAGCACCTCGTCGGTCGCGACCCGACGATAGAACTCCGCCGTCAGCTGCCGGAACGCCTCAGCGCCGCCCATTCGCTCGTACGGGGTCCGGGGGGCGCCGCGTGCGTCGTCTCCGGGCGTGGCCGCGTCGGCGGACGAGGCGGTCACGGCGTGCCCCCCTGCGGGTTCGCCCGGCCGAAGTCGGGGAGCAGGACCGGCCCCCGGATCTGCGCGGCGGCGAGCGCGGTCAGGCCGCGCTCCCGGATCTCCCGCTGCACTCCCCAGTGTTGGTTGGGCGCGCACTTGGCCAGGATGCGGATCGTCATCGTCCCTCCGGTCACGGATTCGACCCCCACGACGTGGGGCTCTTCGAGGAGCTTGTCATCCCACGCCGGGTCCGCGTCCATCGATTCCATGGCCTCACGCAGCACCGAGATGACCTTTTCAGGTGATTCATCGTAGGCAACCGGTATGTCCACGGTCGCGGTGGACCAGCCCTGGGAGCGGTTCGCCACGCGCACGATCTCCCCGTTGCGGACATACCAGATCACCCCCTGCGCGTCGCGCAGCCGCGTGACCCGCAGCGAGACCTCCTCGACCTCGCCCACGGCCTCGCCGGTGTCGATGATGTCGCCCACCCCGTATTGGTCCTCCGCCAGCATGAAGATCCCGGACAGGAAGTCCTTGACCAGACTCTGGGCGCCGAACCCGAGGGCCACGCCGCCGACTCCGGCTGAGGCCAGCACCGGCGCCATGTTCAGTCCCAGCTGGTCGCCGATCATCAGGGCGGCCACGATCCCGATGACGACCGTGGCGATGCTGCGCAGCACCGAGCCCAGCGTCTCGACCCGCTGGCGCTGGCGCTCCGGGGACGCGAACTGCTCCTCCAGCGCCCGTGCGGCCAGGCGGGCGTGTCGGCGGACGACCGGAAGCTCATCGGTGGGAACCCGGCTCGACTGCTCGGTCGCCGGCGGGACGGCGGCGGCGTTCATGGGGGAGGACGACACCCCCGAGGGCGCGCCGCCGGACCCGGGGTCGGGTCCTGTCGCGGGAGCGACGCGGGGGCGCCGGCCGAGTGTCCGGCGCGGGCCGGATCCCTTCCCGCCGACCAGCGCGCTGACCGCCCGATTGATCAGGCGGTGGGTCACCCATCGCAGCAGCACCGCGACGAAGACGATCGCCAGGATGACGAGTCCGTGCCGCACGAGCCAGTCGGTGACGGACTCCCACGTGATGGGGCCCGCGGCGCCCAGCGAGGGCGCGGGCACCTGCGGGACGGCGGACGAGGCCGCTTCCTGGGAGGTGGTCGGCGCGACGAGGGGGAGGACGAGCCCGCCGGGCGGGGGAAATGCCATACCCCTATTGTCCGGGCCCGCGACCCGCAACCGATCCGCGGCTCCCAACCCTCGCACCCACCCCGCACGCCACTAGGATCACGAGCAGCCCCCACTGTCGAAAGGCACGACGTGACCAGCTCCGACGTGACCAGGACCGCGCCGTCCGGCGAGCTCGCCGAGCTCGCCAGGGCCCTCGGGGTCGCCACCGAATACTGGGACTGGCAGGGCAGGCATGTCATGGTCAGCGCGGAGACCATCGTTGCTGTCCTGGATGCGTTGGGTGTCCGGGCGCATACCCATGATGAGATCGAGGCCGCCCGGCAGGACACGGAGCTTGCGCCGTGGCGCCGGACGCTGCCCCGTTGCGTGATCGCCCGCCAGGGCCGCGCGACGCGGATCCCGGTGCACGTCCCGCACGGCGCGCCGGTTGTCCTCTGGGTCGAGCTCGAGGACAGGCGGGGGCGCCGCGGCGTCGGGCAGGTCGAGCACAACGTGGCGCCCCGCGACGTCGATCACGTGCTGACCGGCGAGGCGATGTTCGAGATCCCGGCCGGCTTCCCGCTGGGCTGGCACGTGCTGAACGCGAGCGTCGCCGAGGGCGAGCCCATCCAGGTGCCGCTCGTCGTCGTCCCCGACCGTCTCGAGCTGCCGCCCAGCGTGGACGCGCACGGCGCGTTCGGCCTGATGACACAGATGTATGCCATGCGCTCGCGCGCGAGCTGGGGCATCGGCGACCTCGGCGATCTGGCGGATCTTGCGGTCTGGGGAGCCCAGGATCTCGGCGCGAACTTCGTCCTGATCAACCCCGTCCATGCCGCCGAGCCGATCGCCCCCATGGAGCCCTCTCCCTACCTGCCGACTTCGCGGCGCTTCGTCAACCCCATCTACATCCGGGTCGAAGAGGTCCCCGAGGTCGCGTACCTCCCTCCCGAGCAGCGCGCCCAGGTGGAGGAGTACGGGCGGGCGGCCCGCGCTCTCACCGACGCCGACACGATCGACCGGGACGCGGCGTGGGAGCTGAAGCGGGCGGCGCTGCGGCTCGTGTACGACTGCCCCCACCCGCCTCGGCGGCTGCTCGCGTTCGAGCAGTTCTGCGAGCGGGAGGGCCAGGGGCTGCTGGACTACGCGACGTGGTGCGCGCTGGTGGAGGAGTATGGGCCGCACGTCGGCGCCTGGCCCGTCGGGCTCCACAACGCGCAGGCCGAGGGGGTGGCCGCCGAGCGGGAGCGGCTCGCCGAACGCGTGCGGTTCCACCTGTGGCTGCAGTGGGTCGTGGACGTCCAGCTCGCGGAGGTGCAGCGGCAGGCGCGCACGGCCGGTATGTCGGTCGGCGTCATGCAGGATCTCGCGGTCGGCGTGCATCCGACCGGCGCAGACGTCTGGGGGCTCGGCAACGTGCTGGCGCACGGCGTGACGGTGGGCGCCCCCCCGGACGCGTACAACCAGCGCGGCCAGGACTGGAGCCAACCGCCGTGGCACCCCGACCGCCTCGCGGACGTGGGGTACGCGCCCTTCCGGGCCATGATCCGCGCCGCGCTGCGCCACTCCGGCGGGCTGCGCATCGACCACGTGATCGGTTTGTTCCGGCTCTGGTGGGTCCCGGCGGGGTCGTCCCCGGCGGAGGGCACGTACGTCCGCTTCGACCACGAGGCGCTGATCGGCATCCTGGCCCTCGAGGCGCACCGCGACGGCGCCGTGCTGGTCGGCGAGGACTTGGGCACGGTGGAGCCCTGGGTGCGCGACTACCTGCGCGAGCGCGGCATCCTCGGCACGAGCATCCTGTGGTTCGAGCGGGAGGAGGACGGCTCGCCGAAGCGTCCCGAGGACTACCGCCGGCTATGCCTCGCGTCGGTGACGACGCATGACCTGCCCCCGACGGCCGGGTACCTGGCGGGGGAGCACATCGACCTCCGGGCCGACCTCGGCCTGTTCACCCGGCCGGTGGAGGTCGAACGCGCCGAGGACGAGGCAGACCGGGCCCGCGTGGTGGGCGCGCTGGTCGAGCGCGGGCTGCTGGACTCCGACCACGGCGTCGCCAAGGTCGTGGAAGCGCTGCACCGCTACCTGTCCTGGACCCCCTCGCTGCTGATCGGGGTCAGCGTCTCCGACCTGGTCGGCGATGTGCGGACGATCAACCAGCCGGGCACCCACAACGAGTACCCGAACTGGCGCGTCCCGATGGCCGGCCCCGACCGCAGGCCGGTGCTGATGGAGGACCTGATGACGGCCCGGTCCGCGCGCAAGATCACCCGGGCGGTCCACAGAGGCTGACATCACCGAGGGGTCACGCACCTGACGGCGGGACGGCTCGCCTCGTGCGGATGGGTCACCCTGCACTGGGGTGAGCCACCCTCTGGTTCTGTCAGCCGGGACCAGTCCGAAGTCCTGCCAGCGGGTCAGTCCGAAGCTCTGTCAGCCGGGTCCAGGCCGGCCGTGGGCAGGGGGCTCGCCCACCGGTCGTCCACCACGTCCCGGCCGTCGGCGCGGACGAACAGCAGCGCGATCAGCCCGGCCAGGAGCACGGCCATGATGCCGAGGATGCCCCAGTACTGGGTGCTCACAGCCTGCGGGCGCACCGCGCCGCCGAGCGCGATGAACCCCGTGAATGCCGCCGGCGCCAGGAAACTCAGCGCCCGGCCGCAGGTCTGGTAAAGGCCGAACACCTCGCCCTCGAGCCCGTGCGGGATCAGGCGGGCCAGCAGGCTGCGGGACGCGGACTGGGCGGGGCCGACGAAGATGCACAGGACCAGGCCGAGCACCCAGAACACGCTCGGGCCGCGGTCGTGCAGTGCGAAGATGCCCACTCCCGCGAGCACCATCAGGGCCAGCGAGGCCAGGATGACCCGGCGCGGCCCGATGAGGTCGTCGAAGATCCCGAGTGTCACCGTGGCGATGCCCGCGACCAGGTTCGCGGCCACGGCGAAGATGACTACCTCGGCCGCGCTGAAGCCGAACGTCCCGGCGGCGATCACGCCCCCGAACGTGAACACGCCGACCAGCCCGTCCCGGAAGATCGCGGAGGCGATCAGGAACTTCAGCGTCTCCGGCGCCTCGCGGGCCAACCGCCGGATCGTGGCCCACAGCGCGCGGTAGGCGTCGGCCAGACTCTCCCCCGCGCGGCCGGCCCGGCGGTCGCGCGGGCCGGGGTCGCGCATGACGATCAGGATCGGGATCATGCCCATGGCGAACCAGGCGGCCGTGACCAGCATGCTGGCCCGGATGTCGAGCGCGTCGGCGCCCGTGACACCGAACAGGCCGACGTCGGGCTGGATGAACCCGAACAGCAGGATGAGCAGCAGGGCGATGCTGCCCAGGTAGCCCGACCCCCAGCCGAACCCCGAGATGCGGCCCACCGTCGCCGGCGAGGAGACCCGCTTGAGCAGCGCGTTGTAGTGGACGGCGGCGAACTCCCCGAACACCGTGGCGACGGCGAGGGCGATGATGCCGGGCCAGAGGTACGCGGGGTCGGGCCGGATGAAGAACAGCCCGGCGACGATGACCAGGACCACCGAGCTGGTCACGCCCAGGGCGGCCACCGGCCGGCCGGTGCGGTCGGCCCGGTGTCCCAGGACCGGCGCGAGCAGCGCGACCACTGCGGCGGCGATCGTCAGCCCCAGCCCCAGCGAGGAACTCGTCTCGTCGGAGGTCCCGAACGCCGAGCTCGTCAGGTAGACCGAGAACACGAACGTCACGACGACCGCGTTGAACCCCGAGGTCCCGAGGTCGTACCAGATCCACGAGATCGCCTCGCGCGTCAGAAGCCGGCGGCGCGCGACACCCGGGTCCCCGGTCATGCTCAGGCGCCGTCCCGCGCCTGGGCCCGCACGGCGCGCAGGACCGCGTCCCGGTTTTCGGCGACGATCCGCCGCGCGCCGTCGGGGGCGTCGGTCTCTTTCGCCAGCCAGGCCTCGGTGGCAGCGAAGAGCTCCGGGGAGGCGAGCACCGCGGGATAGGCGCCCACGGCGATGGACTCGGCGATCGCGTGCGTCCGTTGCTCCCACAGGGAGCGGATCTGCCGGTGATAGGGCTCGACGAACGGGGCGAGCAGTTGCGGGTCGTGCACGTTGGACCAGCCCTGACAGATCGCGTCGACCATCTGGTTGGACAGCGACGAGTCCTCGAACAGGCGGTCCCAGGCGCGAGCCTTCGCCTCAGGGGTGGGCAGCGAGGCGTCGGCGCGGGCGGCCCGCTCCCGCCCGGTGGAGGTGGCGTCGCGCTGCCCCTCGGCGGCGATCTCGGCGGCGTCGGTGGCCGCCCCTGCGGCGAGGGCGGTCAGGAGGGTCCAGCGCATCTCCGTGTCGAGCGTGAGTCCGTCCGGGACGGCTCGCCCCGACAGGACGTCGCGGACCCAGCCGAGCGGTCCTGGAGTATGCGCCATCGCCGCAGCGGCTCCCACCAGCTGTAGTTGTGCGTCGGAGCCGGGCTCCGCGGCCATCGCGAGTGCGATGAGCCGCTCGCTGATGTCCGCGCGGAGCTCGGAGCGGACCCCCCGGTCGACATACAGGGACGCGGTGGTCGTCACCTGGGCGAGCAGCATCCGCAGCAGCGTGGAGTCCCGCTCGTCCGAGAGCGCCTCCAGCGCCACGTGGATGAAGTCGCGTCCGGCCATCTCGGCGTCGCGGGTCATGTCCCACGTGGCGCCGAGCAGCAGCGCGCGGGGGAGCGGATCGACGACGGAGTGGGGGTCGGCGAGCAACGTCGCCAGCGAGTGCTGGTCGAGGCGGATCTTCGCGTAGGTCAGATCGTCGTCGTTGACCAGGAGCAGCGCCGGACGGCGCTTCCCGACGAGCTGCGGCACCGCCACGGCGGGTCCGTCGACGTCGAGCTCGACGCGGTCCGTCCGCGCCAACGCGGACCCCTGCGGCTCATACAGCCCGATCGAGAGCCGGTGCGGGCGCAGCGTCGGGTGCTCGGGCGGCGCCTCCTGCCGCACGGTGGCGGACGTGATCTCCTCGCTCTCGCCGAGCTCGTAGTCGACGCGCAGGGTGTTGGGCCCGGCGGTCTGCAGCCAGCGTCGGCTCCAGTCGCCGAGGTCCCGCCCCGAGGTCGCCTCCAGGTGCGCCAACAGGTCGTCGAGGGTCGTGTTGGCGTATGCGAACTCGCGGAAGTAGGTGCGGATCCCGGCGACGAACGCCTCTCGCCCGACGTAGGCCACCAGCTGTTTCAGCGCCGCCGCGCCCTTGGCGTAGGTGATCCCGTCGAAGTTCACCTCGACGTCGTGCAGGTGGCGGATGTCCGCCGCGATCGGGTGGGTCGAGGACAGCTGGTCCTGGCGCAGCGCCCACGACTTGCCCACGCTGGCGAACGTCGCCCAGGCGTCGGTCCAGTCCGTGGCCTCCGCCTGGCACGTCATCGAGGCCCACTCCGCGAACGACTCGTTGAGCCACAGGTCGTCCCACCAGCGCATCGTGACGAGATTGCCGAACCACATGTGCGCCAGCTCGTGCAGGATCGTCAGCGCCCGCCGCTCGACGACCGCGTCGGGCACCTTCGCCCGGAACACGTAGATCTCGTTGAACGTGACCGCCCCGACGTTCTCCATCGCGCCGGCGTTGTATTCCGGGGTGAAGATCTGGTCGTACTTCTCGAACGGGTACGGCAGATCGAAGAGCTCCTGGAAGAACGCGAAGCCCGCCTTGGTGACCGCGAAGACGTTGTCGGCGTCGAGGTAGGGCGTCAGCGAGCGCCGGCAGAACAGCCCGAGGGGCACGTCGCGGTCGCCGGCCCGGACCGTGTCGGTCACGACGTCGTACGGCCCCGCGATCAGCGCCGTGATGTAGCTGGACAGGCGCGGGGTGGGCGCGAACTCCCAGCGCGCGACGGGGACCGTGCCCAGCTGCGGGACGGAGCGCTCGCCGAGCGGCGCGGGCTCCGGCGTCGGCTGGCAGGAGATGATCCGCCAGCGTTCCGGTGCCACCACGGTGAAGGTGAAGTGCGCCTTCAGGTCCGGCTGCTCGAAGACGGGAAACATGCGGCGGCTGTCCGCGGTCTCGAACTGGGTGTAGAGGTAGACCTCCCCGTCGACCGGGTCCACGAACCGGTGCAGGCCCTCACCCGTGTGCATGTAGCGCCCGGTCGCCTCCACGCGCAGCGTGTTGTGCGCGGCCAGGTCCGGCAGGGCGATGCGGCCGTCGGCGTATGCCGTCGCCGGGTCCAGCGCCGTCCCGTTCAGCTCGACGGATTCCACGCTGTCGCCGATGAAGTCGATGAAGCTGCCCGCCCCGGGCTGGACGCAGTCGAAGATGACCGTGACGCGGACAGGGAAGGTCTCGGCGCTGGAGGTGAGGTCGACCTCCACCTCGTAGGCCTCGACGCTCAGCAGCGCAGCGCGCTCCGCCGCCTCCTGACGGGTCAGGTTCGTACCGGGCACCGTTTCTCCCCTCGCGTCGCCCTGGGCTGGCTCATCCTGTCATCTTGCGCGACGCGCGTCCTCGCGCGTCCACCTGGGGTGAAACGGCTGGGACCGGCGCCTGCGCTGCGCCCGCCCGATCGGGCTGACACCATGTGCAGCATGACGCAGAACGCACGCATGTGGTTCGACCCGATCTGCCCGTGGGCGTGGATGACCTCCCGGTGGCTGAAGGAGGTCGAGAAGGTTCGCGACGTGAAGATCGACTTCCGGGTGATGAGCCTGTCCGTCCTGAACGAGGGTCGAGACCTCGATCCCGACTATCGCGCGTCGATGGACACGGCCTGGGGTCCGGTGCGGGTGATCGTGGCCGCGGCGCAGCGCCACGGCGAGGAGGTCATCCCGAAGCTGTACGACGCGATCGGCGGCGCGATTCACCGCGGCAAGGTGGAGGATCGCGACGAGGCGGTCCGCCGCGGCCTGGCCGAGGTGGGCCTGCCCGCGGAGCTGGCCGAGTTCGCGCACAGCGACGAGGTCGACGCCGACCTGCGGGCAAGCCACGCGGAGGCGATCGAGCTGGTCGGTGACGACGTGGGAACGCCGGTGATCGCTTTTGGGGACGTCGCCTTCTTCGGGCCGGTCGTGTCCCCACCGCCGAAGGGGGAGGACGCGGGCCGGTTGTGGGACGGCTGCCTCCTGGTGGCGGGCACGCCGGGTTTCTTCGAGCTGAAGCGCACGCGGACCGTCGGCCCGATTCTCGACGACTGAGCCGGGCAGGCGCCGGGCGGCCTGCCCAATTCGGGGAGGGGGGTGCCGTCCGAGCCTCGGACGCTTGGACGTTCGTCCGTCGAACGTGCTTCGTCCGCAGTGTGACTCACGGGGTAGGACGACGAGAGGCCACGCACCGGCCGACCGACCGCCCACCTCTCTTCATTGGCCGCTCAGCGCCGCCCCAAGCCTTTCGTCGTGGATAGGCGGCAGGTTGGTAGATCATAGAAAGTCTTGGGGACTTCCTATAGGATATTTACTGGAAGACTCAAGTATTTAAGAATTAGGGTCTCTTCATGGGTAGCCCGTCGGTATCGCATTCGACGCGGTCCGTCGGGGGCGCGTGGTCGACCGGCCGTGGCGCGCGCACGCTTCCTCCAATGTCAGCGGGGGCCGGGTCCAGTGGGATCTCGGGGATCAGCGGCACAATACTGCAGCTGGCACGTGGGCTCCGCGGTTGGCTCGAGGCGCGTCAGGGCGTCAGCGCGGTCGCCATCCTCATGGGCATTCTGGTCGTCACCTGGTTGATCGTCGTGTTCCCTCGTGAGGTCTCTTGGGCCATGTTGCTGCCCCTCGCGGTCCTCAGCGGAACGCTGCACGCGCCGCGCCTTCACGCCGGGATCCTCGGCGCGACATGCGCGGCGGTGTGGCTGACGGCCTCCGTCGTCCATGAGTCCCCGGCCGAAGTGGTCGGCGCGACCGCGACGACGGCGGCGATCGGTGCGATCACGTTGTGGCGCAGCTTCGCCCGCGCCCGGGTGGGCGTCCAGGGCACGCGCGGAGAGGCGATGCTCTCGGACCTCCGGAAGCGTCACATTCAGCAGTCGCTCATACCGCGTCTCCCCGGCCCGTGGCGGGGCGAGCTATGCGTCCAGCCCGCGTTCGGCCACCGATTCTCCGGTGACTTCGCCGTCTCCCGCCGCACGCGCGACGACCTGCTGGAGGTCCTCCTCGTCGACATCGCCGGCAAGGGCATCGACGCGGGCACGCGGTCCCTTGTCCTTTCTGGGGGGCTGGACGCCCTGGTCGGGACCGTGCCGCCGCGGCACCTTCTGAGCGTCGCCAACGACTATCTCCTGCGACAGAACTGGGACGAGGGATTCGCCAGCGCCGCGTACGTGACCCTGGATCTGCGCAACGGCGACTTCACCGCCTGCTCCGCCGGTCATCCACCGGTGCTGTGGTACTGCAAGGGCCGGGACGAGTGGCGGATCGTCGGCGGTCAGTGCGGGCCGGTCTTGGGCGTGGACGAGCACGCATGCTACGAGGCGTTCGAGGGGCGGATGGAGCCCGGCGACGCGCTGATGCTCTATACGGACGGCCTGATCGAGGACCGGCGCGTGGACCTCGATGTGGGGCTGTGCCACATGATCGACAACCTGACAGTTCTGCGCGACGGAGGCTTCGAGGGCCTGACAGCGCGTGTGTGCGCCCATGCTCCCTCGGGTGACCACGACGACCGCGGGGCCATCTTGCTCTGGTCGCAGTAGCGGGACCTTCGCTCGGCCCCCACCCCCGCATCGCCGCGGTTCTCGTGGCGGGGTCTCGTAGCGCAGTTCTCGTGGCGCGGGTGGATCCCACCTGTTGCGCCATGACGCTGAGCCTGCCGCGTCCGTGTTTGTCTTAATCGTCGTGTTTGTCGGGGAAGGTTTCGGGTACTGGTCCTCGGACGCGGGCCACCACCGCCCGCATTCGACGACGAAGGGATGAGCGAGATGACTCAACCTCACGAAGGCGTCGGGATCCCCGCAGAGCCGGGTGTGGCCCCGGCCACGCCCGGCGGTCTGGGTCGCGATGTCACGACCGGTACGACACCTGGCCGCGATGCGTTCGCTAACGACGTGTCCGCCAACAACGTGTCCGCCAAGGACGTGGCGGCCGAGAGGGCAGCCGGCGTCGCGGGCGACGCCAAGAGCGAGGCCCAACATGTCGCGGCCGATGCGAAAGCGGACGGCCGCCGCGTGGCAGACACCGCCGTCAATGAGGCGCGGGACGTGGCCGATCATGCCGGGCAAGAGGTCCGTGGACTCCTTCACGAGGCCCGTGGAGAAATGTCGGCGCAGGCAGGTTCTCAGCAGCAGCGGCTCGCCGAACTGTTGCGATCGATCAGCGACGAGCTCGCAGACGTACTCGACCCGCAGACCACCGACTACCGTCGCGGCGTCGTGACCGATCTGGCCCAGCAGGCCTCGGGTCGGCTGCAGGGTGCGACCTCGTGGCTGGAAACGAGGGAGCCGCAGGACGTGCTCGACGAAGTGGCGAGGTTCGCCCGCCGCCGCCCGGGGACGTTCCTCGCCGTGGCTGCCGCCGCTGGCCTCGTGGTCGGCCGCCTCTCGCGGGGTATCGCCGACGACGCCCGTGATGATCACCGTCAGGAGTTGCCGGGCGGTCCGAGGCGCCCAGCCGGTGTGACGGGAGGGGGTGTTGCGGCGGGCCGATCGCAGGGCGCATACGTGGACCCCATGGGTGACCCGTACAGCTCCCAGGTGACCACGACCCCCGTGACGACGTCGGCGACGCCGCAGCGCGTCGCGCCGCCGCCCACCGCGTCGCAGACGCTCTCGGCGGAGGCGGGAACGCTTCGCCCCGACGAGGCCGGCCGATGACGGCTCCCGAGCGGCCAGGCACGGGCCGCGCGGCATCGGCGGACGTCAACCCCCATACGGGGATCGATCCCACCGACCCGTCCGGCCCCTCGGTCGGAGAACTGCTCTCCACCGTGAGCAGCGACCTGTCGACGCTCGTTCGTCAGGAGGTTGCCCTCGCCAAGGCGGAGGCCCAGGAGTCGGCCCGGAACGCGGGCAAAGGCGTGGGCATGGTGGGCGGCGCCGGCGTGGCAGGCAACCTGGCGCTCACCTTCGCCTCGCTCGCGCTGATGTTCCTGCTGGACATGGTTCTGCCGATCGGCTGGGCGGCGTTCCTCGTCGCCGTGTTGTGGGCGATCGTCGCGGCGATCCTCGCCTCGGTCGGCAAGAAGGAGATGAAGAAGGTCGGTCTGCCGCGGACGGCCGAGACGGCGTCGCGCATCCCGGATGCGCTGGCTGGAAACGAGGAGACGCGATGACGAACAGCAACGACCCGGACCAGATCCGCGCGGACATCGAGGCGACCCGACGGGACCTCTCACGCAACGTGGATGCCCTGACCGACCAGGTCGCGCCCGGCAACGTGGCACGCCGTGAGGCCAATCGCGTCGGGGATTCCCTGCGGGGGCTCAAGGACCGTGTGATGGGCAGCGACGACGACTACTCGGGGTGGGACGACGGCCCTCGTCGGGGCGACCAGCTGCGCAGCCAGGTCGGCGAGGCGCGGGACCAGGCGGCGGCGCGGCTTTCAGACGCCCAGGAGGCCGTGACCGGTGCTCCCGGCGCCGCCCGGCGCCGGACCCGTGGCAACCCGCTCGCTGCGGGGCTCATCGCCTTCGGGGTCGGCGCGCTCATCGGGGGTCTCATGCCTTCGACGCAGCGGGAGCGCGAGGCGGGCGTCGCCCTGAAGGAACGCGCGGAGCCGCTGGTCGAGGAGGCCAAGGGAGCGGCTGCGGAGGCGGTAGAGCACCTGAAGCCGCACGCGCAGGAGGCTGCGGAGTCGGTGAAGGCCCACGCCACCGATTCGGCGCAGGCCGTGAAGGCCGAGGGCCAGGACGCCGCGGCGCACGTGAGGGGCTCCGCGCAGGAGTCGGCGCAGGCCGTGAGGTCCTCCGCCCAGGACGCCAAGGACGATGTGCAGGCGAGTCGTCGCGACGGGTGATCGAGACGCAACACGATGAGGGTGGTCACCGGCCGGGTGACCACCCTCATCGTGTCCGAGGACTGGAGAGCGGGTGACGAGAATCGAACTCGCGTGGCCAGCTTGGAAGAGCTGCCAGACGGCCCAAATGCCTGGTGGTGAGTACCGGGAGCGCCCCTGAAAGCCCCCACGTTCTGGTCGACGGTTGCACGCTGGTGGCACGGCCTGCCTCGTGGACAGAGGTGAGCCACCGATCCGATACGCAGCGCCCGGAGGGTCGTCGGGCGGCATGTCAAGCGGGCACTGTTCGCGCTCGTCGTG
>CAKUSI010000049.1 GCA_934678955.1 uncultured Austwickia sp.
GCGAAGGTCAAGGCGTCGCGAGTCACGCTGCCCACCGTACCGACGCGACCACCCGCGCGCGGGCCGGGCGGGGGTCGAGAGGCGGCCGTTACGCTGAGCCGCATGACCGGGCGGGACGAGGAACGGGCCGCGAGGGTCTGGGCGAGCCCCCGTCCCGACGGGCAGCTCCTGTCGGCGCTGGACCGGGGTGCCGACGTCCGGACGCGCGCCGAGCTGCTTCCCGACCTCTTGGCGGATCCGCAGGTCCGAGTGCTGGACACGGCCGAGGGGACCGTGCCCGTCCTGCTCGGCGAACACGCTCCGACCCTCGCCCTGCGCCCGCCGCGGCCCGAGGGCCGTTGGCGGGACGAACCGGCCAAGGCGGCCTTCCTGGGCCGGGACGACGCTGGCACCGCATACCTCCTGGCCCGGCATCGCACCGCCGCGGACGCCGACCGTGCAACCGGCGACCCCCGGGCGGTGTGGCTCGACCTGCGGGAGTGCGGTCCTTGGCTCGGGCCGATCGACCTGGAGCTGGCCCTCACCGGTGTGGGGCTCGCCCGCTGGCACGCCACCCACACGCACTGTCCTCAATGCGGCGCCCCCGCATCCCCCGGCCAGGCGGGGTGGGTCCGCGTCTGCGGTCGCGACGGCAGCGTTCACTTCCCACGCACCGACCCCGCCGTCATCATGTCCGTGATCGGTCCCGACGACCGGCTGCTGTTGGCTCGCGGGCCACGCTTCAAAGCGGGGCGCGTGTCGGTGTTGGCGGGTTTCGTCGAGCCGGGGGAACGGTTGGAGGACGCTGTCGCCCGCGAGGTGGCCGAGGAGGTCGGCCTCCGGGTGGAGTCCGCGGCCTACGTCGGCAGCCAACCATGGCCGTTTCCCGCTTCGCTGATGATCGGTTACGAGGCGCGGACGCACCAGGCCCGGCTGCGGGTCGACGCCTCCGAGATCGTGGAGGCGCGCTGGTGGGATCGAGCAGAGCTCGCGACGGCACTGGCGGCGGGAAGCGTCGGGATCGCAGGGCGGCTGTCGATCGCGCGGCGACTAATCGAACGGTGGTATGGAGGCCGGCTGGACCAAGTTCTTGAGGCGGGCTCCGTGCGCCGGGATTGACCTCTAGTCGCCGGATCCGGCCATCAGTTCGGCGACGGTCTCCGCCGTCGGGTTGGTCGCGGTCTCCCCGTCCTCGAAGAGCACGGTCGGGACGACCCGGTTCCCGTGGTTGACGGACTCGACGAATGCCGCCGCCTCCGGATCCGTGTCCACGTCGACCTCGTCGTAATCCACCCCGAGGGCGTCGAGCTCGGCGCGCAGCCGCTCGCAATAGGGGCACCAAGACGTCGCGAACACCACAACGCGCCCAGGGGCGGGAGACACCGGTGATCCGTTCATGGGCTCAGTCTGACCCACGAGACCGAGGGCACCGAGCGGACCCTCCCTCGATCCGGGAGGCATTCGGCCGGGCCGAAGGGTGTCGGTGCCGTCTGGGAGGATTCCGGCGAAGGCGGTGCGCCTGCCACGCCGCGGGGTGCGAAGGCGGTGCGCTCGGGATCGGTCGAAGTGAAGGTCGGAGGCGTCGCCGGTGGTCGCCAGCGAGCGAGATGCAGACTCGGTGCTGGAGGGGCTCGACCCCGAGCAGCGCGAGGTGGCCGCCACGCCCCTCGGTCCCCTGTGCGTGCTCGCGGGTGCCGGCACCGGCAAGACGCGCGCGATCACGCACCGGATCGCCTACGGGGTGCTCTCCGGCACCTACCGTCCCGACCGCGTGCTGGCGTTGACCTTCACAGCGCGGGCGGCCGGCGAGATGCGCACCCGTCTGCGCGATCTCGGCGTGGGGGGCGTGCAGGCGCGAACCTTCCACGCTGCGGCGCTGCGGCAGCTGCACTTCTTCTGGCCGAGCGCCATCGGTGGCGCCGCGCCGGAGATCCTCCCACACAAGGCCGGGCTCGTCGCCGAAGCGGGCGGGCGGCTGGGACTGGGTCTGGACCGCGCCGCCGTGCGTGACCTCGCCGCGGAGATCGAGTGGGCGAAGGTGAGCGGGTACACGGCGCAGACGTACGCGGCGGCCGCTCGAGCCGCGCGCCGCGACCCGGCCGGTCTCGACCCAACCGCGGTCGCCCGCCTCCTGGAGGCGTACGAGGACGCCAAGACCGCGCGCGGCGTCATCGATTTCGAGGATGTGCTGGTGATCCTCGCTGGGATCCTCGCGGCGCACCCGGGGATCGCCGACCGGGTGCGCGGCCAATATCGCCACTTCGTCGTGGACGAATACCAGGACGTGAACGCCGTCCAGCAGCGCCTCCTCGACCTGTGGCTGGGTGGCCGCGAGGAGGTCTGTGTGGTGGGGGATCCCTCCCAGACCATCTATTCGTTCACCGGCGCCTCGCCGCGCCACCTGCTCGACTTCACGACCCGGCACCCGCAGGCTCACGTGGTCCGGCTGGTCCGCAACTACCGGTCGACGCCACAGGTGGTCGGCCTGGCCAACCTGGTGTTGCGGACGGGCCGGGGGCGGCCGGCGGGCACGGGGGCGCCGCTGCGGTTGGAGGCCCAGCGAGACGCGGGGCCGGTCCCGACGTTGGAGGCGTTCGCCGACGAGGACGCGGAGGCGGCGGGGATCGCGAGCGCTATCGCGGCCCTGGTGCGCGGCGGGAGGCCACCCAGTGAGATCGCCGTGCTCTTCCGCACGAACTCCCAGTCCGCGGCCTTCGAGCAGGCGCTGGCCGCCGCCGACGTGCCCTACCAGGTGCGCGGCGGCGAACGCTTCTTCCGCCGCGACGAGGTCCGGCGCGCCATGCTGCTGTTGCGCGGGGCGTCGCGCTCCGACGACGGCGCCGTCCCCCTGGGGGACCTGACCCGGGACGTGCTCACCGGGGCCGGATGGACGTCGGAGCCCCCCAGCTCCGGAGGCTCGGTGCGGGAGCGGTGGGAATCCCTGTCCGCCGTCGCCCGGCTCGCCGACGAACTCGCGTCCGCCGACGCGGAGGCCCGACTGGCCGAACTCGTGCGGGAGCTCGACCAACGCGCCGCCGCCCAGCACGCCCCGACCGTGGAAGGCGTCACTCTGGCGTCGCTGCACGCGGCCAAAGGGCTGGAGTGGGACGTGGTCTTCCTCGCCGGAGTCAGCGACGGCTACCTGCCCATCGCGATGGCCGAGGGCCCTGACGCCATCGAGGAGGAGCGGCGCCTGTTCTACGTCGGGCTCACCAGGGCGCGCCGAGACCTGCGGCTGAGCTGGGCAGCGGCGCGGCAGTCCGGCGGGCGCGCAGGTCGGCGGCCCTCCCGTTTCCTCGACGGCACGGGCGCGGTCTTCGGCGACGCGGCCAGGGGCGCTCCCCGGAGTCCCGCCGGCCGATCCGGCGACGGTGTGCGGCGCCGCAAGCCGGCCCGCCCGTCCCTCTGTCGCGTCTGCGGGAGCCCCCTGGCGAGTGGGTCGCAGCGCAAGGTCGGGCGCTGCGACGACTGTCCTCCCAGCTACGACGAGGCCACGTTCGAGCGGTTGCGCGCTTGGCGGCTCGCGGTGTCCCAGCGCGAGAAGGTGCCTGCGTTCGTCGTCTTCACCGACGCCACCCTGACCGCGATCGCGGAGCGATCGCCAGCGGACGCTGCCGAGTTGTCGCTGATCTCGGGCGTTGGAGCGAGGAAGCTGGAACGGTACGCCGCCGGGGTGCTCGCCGTCCTTGAGGGGACCGATCCCCTGGTGGCATCCTCGCCCGACGGGAGAGGCCAGAACGGGGCGTCCGTCACCGACGTGGACGCTGCAGAAGCGTTCGGGACAGAAGCGTCCAGGGCAGAAGCGTCCACAGCAGGCGCGGTCGAGCCGGGCGTGGTCGAGCCAGGCGTGGTCGAGCCAGGTGTGATGGAGCTAGGCGCGGTGGAGCTAGGTGCGGTGGACGCGCCGGAGGACACCACCACGCCGGACGAGATCACGTGACGACACTCCCGCCTCCGCCTGGAGACGGGCGGACCGGCGAGGGCATGTCGCCAGGGGAACATCGCGAGGACGCGCCGACGAACACCCACGCGCGCCGCGGGAAAAAAGAGATTGCGCCACCGCGCACGACCTTCATACCCTGGTCGGGATGCTGCGCGCGCCGACCGGCGCCCAGATCGTGGCAGGGACCGCGAAGCGGCCCGAGGCCGACGAGAGAGGCAGGGGGTGCCGACATGTGGATGGTCTTGCCAGCGACCGTGTCGGGCGCACCCCTGGGCATCCGCGGGACCGCGAAGTTTAGCGGCACGGACCCGAAGGGCCACGCGACATACGTCGAGCCCGCCCGTCTCCGCCCGACCTCCCCGTCCCTCCACCCGCCCGCCGCGAGCCGATCCGGACCGCCGATCGTGCAGCTCAGCTGAGCTCCGACGCGTCACCACCGGCCGCGGTACCCGCAAGGGGTCCGCGGCCGTTCTCGTCCTCTTGGACAGGCCGCTGGATGACACCGCCTGTATCAGGAGCTTTGACCATGACCACCATGACCGCGATCACGCAGGGTCGCCCGGTGCTGTTGCCGTGCCACCAGGACGGCGGGGCGCTCTGGTTCGCCGAGAAGCCGGAGGAGCTGGAGACGGCCAAAGCGCTCTGCGGCCACTGCCCCCTGCGGGACGCCTGCCTCGACGGCGCCCTCGGCCGGGGCGAGCCGTGGGGTGTGTGGGGAGGCCAGCTCTTCGACGGGGGCCGCGTCGTGCCGCGGAAGCGCCCCCGTGGCCGGCCCCGCAAGGAGGCCGTCGCCTGACAGCGCACGACGCTGCGAAATGCCCTGGTGTACGGGGGTGCTGCCCGAGTGGAAAGCACCCCCGTACACGCCCGGGTCGCTCGCGGTGAGGTGTGAATTCACCTACTTCGGGAGGCAGTTGCCGTTCTGAAGTGATATCTTGACCGGCCGTTTACGTGCGGCTAGACTGGGCCATGGCCGCGTGAGGCGGGCGCCAGTGTCTGGTCCGTGGCCGAGCATCCGAAATGACACCCATGAGAAGGGTTTTCGACTCATGCCCCCGCCCAGCACTCTGTTGACACTCGACCGTTTCCGACGTGCCGTGAGCCGCAACGAGACCGCCCGTCGCCGCAGCGTGGCAGAGGCACAGGACGCCGACTCCGACGACGCGGGCGCTGACGCCCAGGCCCAGAGCGCCTGACATCCGCCGGCTGCGCCCCCGGCGCTGCGGTCGGCCCTCTCAGCGCAAGACGTCGAGCTTTCCGAACTTCTCGGCGAGCAGGTAGTAGACAGCCATCCGCGAGTTGCGCGACCCGTCCTTCATGCGGGCACCCACTTCGGCGATCGCAGCGTCCAGCTCCGCGTCGGACTGGGTCAGGCCCAGCTTCTTCTTCAGGAAGTTCTCGCGCACGGTCGCGAGCTCGGCCTTGTCGCTGAACGACACCCAGGCGGCGTCCGCCTTGCTCAGCACCAGCTGGTATGTCTTCACCATGGCGGCGACGACCGCGTCGTCGGCGTCCGGCGCGTACTTCTTCACGTCAGCAGCCCAATCCGTAGCCATGACTTGCCCTCCCTCGATGTGTGCACCGACCAGGCGATCGGCCGTCCCACGGTAGAACTCGCGATTCCCATCCGACGAATCGCCACCCCGTGAGTCCCACTGTCAACACCCCCGGCGTTCCCCGGCTGCCTTGGGAACGCAGTCGGTGCCGTCCACCGGCACGGAGCGGCCTTCCTCGCACCAGGACGTGAAGGGTTCAGGCGCTCGGCTCGTCGGCCAGTCCGGGCAGCCACTCGTATGCCATCTCGCGGGCGGCCACCGTCCCGTGGAGCTGGCACAACACGCCCAGACCTCCTGCCCAGACCCGGTGCAGCAAGAGGTACTCGGGCGGCAGGTTCAGCTTGAGCCCGAGACCGAAGTCCTCCTGGCGGGGATCCCGCAGGCGGGAGCCCTGGGCGCCCATCCAGGCGCGGGTGAAGGTGAACCTCTCTTCGCGGATCGGGTCGGTGAACGGCTCCAGGAAGCCCAGCAGGCGGTCGGGGGCGACGTCGACACCGGAACGGACGAAACCCTCGCGACGCAGCTCGTCCAGCAGCCCGTCTGCGTCGCGGTCGAGGGCGTGCCGCAGCGCCTCGCCCATCGCGGGGGGCACCCCGTGCGGCATCGCGCCGACCGCGCCGAAGTCCATGACCCCCAGGCGCCCGTCATCGAGGATACGGAAGTTGCCCGGGTGCGGATCGGCGTGGAGGAAGCGAGCGCGCACCGGGGCGGAGAAGAGGAACTCCAGGTATCGGGCGGCGGCCAGATCCCGATCGGCGGGTTCGCCCCGCGCGATCACGTCCGCGAGTGGGCGCCCGGGCACCCACTGGCTCACCAGCACGGTGCCCTTCTGGAAGAGCGCCTGGGGGATGAACACGTTCGGGTCGCCCTCGTATGCCTGGGCGAAGGCCCGCTGCCGACGGGCTTCGAGTCGGTAGTCCAGCTCCTCTTCGAGGCGATCCTCCAGTTCGGCGAGCAGCGGCCCGAGGTTCAGGCCGGGCACCCAGCCGGCGGTCACGCGAGCGACCTGGCCGAGACGGCGGACGTCGCCCATCAGCGCCGGGCCCGCGCCGGGATATTGCAGCTTCACCGCGACGGGGGTGCCGTCGTGCCAGGTCGCGCGGTGCACCTGCCCGATGGACGCCGCGGCGACCGGCCGCTCCTCGAAGTCCTCGAACTTGCGGCGCCATTGCACGCCGAGCTGCTCGGCCAGCAACGTGCGCACCGATTCGGCCGGCATCGGTGGGGCGGACTCTTGGAGTCGGTTCAACGTCGCCCGGTACGGCCCCGCGAACTCCTCAGGCAGCGCGGGTTCCAGCACCGACAGGGCCTGGCCGACCTTCATGGCGCCGCCCTTGAGCTCGCCGAGCACCTGGAAGAGCTGCTCGGCGGTGCGTCGCTGCAGCTCCAGAGCCACCTGTTCGGCCGGCTGCCCGCCGATGCGCTTGCCCACGCCGACAGCCGCCCGGCCGGCCATGCCCAACGGCAGCCCGGCGAGCTTGACGGTCCGCGACAACGCGCGGCGGGGAAGCTCACTCACCGTTCCATTGTCACCGCTGCGTCCGACGGGCCGCCCCTGGCCCATCCCGACCGGAGAAGCCGCAGCCGCACAGCGGGTGGACCTGCCACTGCCGGCGTATGACGTCAGGGTCGGGCAGCGTGACCTCAAGGCTGACGCCCGGCAGGTGGAGACCGTCCTCCAGCAGCGGGCGGGCGAGGCAGGCGACCAATCCGGCCACGATGACGGTCAGCGCACTGTCGCACCCGACGCTCGGGGTCTGGAAGTCGCGACCACTCTGGGCGAGTAGCAGCGGCCAACTCGGGTCCCGGTCCCCGCGGTGCAGGTCCACGCAGCGCAGGCAGGGTGCCCCGGGGAGGACCAGAGGCCCGACGCTGACCCGGTGCGGGTCCACGACGACCGGGAGGTGGGGGATGCCGCGACGCTGCCAGGGCGCACCCCGCGCGGCGCTGGCCACTCCGGCGAAGGTCAGGATCACCAGGTCGGGCGGAGGCTCGTCGGAGGCCGAGCGCAGGGCAAGATCCGCGTCGTCTGCCGCGGCCTCTCCCTGCTGCACCCGTCCGAAGCCCGCATCCTTGAGCACCGCCGAGATCCGCCGCGGGACCGGTCCGTCTCCGTCGACGAGGAGCGTTCGATGGGCTCGCGCCGCGACCCGTCGCGGCCCGCCCGGCCCGTGCGTCCGCAGAGCGGCCTCCTCGTCGAGGGAGAGTTGCGGGGCGCGATCCTCCTGGCCCGGGGGCGACTCGGCTGGAAGACGCCTCCGACGTCTGGCCTGGCGCACCTCCAAGAGGCCCGCCTCGGTGAGGACCGTCATGATCTCCCGGAGTCGGGCGGGGTCGGCGCCGTCACGGACCGCCCGGTCGAAGGCGGCATCGACCCGGGACGGTACGGCGGCGGGGGAGCGGCCCATCGGTCTGTCGCCGCGTCCGCCGCCCCTCTCCCCGCGGTCCGCCGGCTGCCTCACGCTCCCCACCGCGAGGAGGAACGCTCGCTCGGCCGGGGCCAGCCGGCCCAGCACGAGTCCGTCGCTCGGGCTCGGTCCGACCTGCAGGCTGCCGTCGGCCCGTTCCCAGGGCTGCACCCTGCGCGTCCACCGCGCGGTCTCGATCATGTCCCCTCCCAAGGTCCCCGGTTCAGGTGTCCCGGTCAGTGTCGTGCGGGGCGCGCGACCGCGTATGACTGTCCACAGGTCCGTCCGGTGATCCCGCCCGGTGCGGCGGATGTGGAAGGCCGCGGCGGGCTCGCCGCGGTGCCCTACTCTGCCGAGCATGAGCCACGCCAGTGACCTCCCTCCCGACCTCCCGCTCGTCTTCCCGGGGGGGAGCCCCGATCTGCGCGCGGACGTGCCGGTCCGGGTGCGCCGGTCGGCGCGGCGGCGGCGCACCGTGGCGGCACGTCTGGAGGCCGGAGAGTTGATCGTGATGATCCCCGCCGCTTTCACCGCAGCTCAGGAGCGGGAGTGGGTGGATCGGATGCGGACTCGCGTGTTGTCGCGCGCGCTCGGACGCACCCGCGGAGGAGACGCCGCCCTGGAGGCCCGCGCGCGACGGCTCTCGGAGCGCTACCTGGGCGGCGCCGCCCGCCCGGTGTCCGTGCGGTGGGTGGACAACCAGTCGACCCGGTGGGGCTCGGCGACGCCCGCGCGGGGGACCATCCGCCTCAACCGGGTGCTGGCCACGATGCCGCGATACGTCGTGGACTACGTGCTCCTCCACGAGCTGGCGCACCTCATCCAGGCCGACCACGGCCCGAGGTTTTGGAGGTTGCTCGAAGGCTACCCCTCGCTGGACAGGGCGCGTGGCTATCTGGACGGGTACGCCGCGGGGCGCGGCTGGGCGACCGACTCACCAGGTGAGGGCGAGACCCCCCAGGACGAGGGAGGCGACGATCTCACCGAGGCCGACGTGCAGGGGGCGCAGTGACCGGCCCGCGAGCACGGCGGCGCGCACCGTGAGGACGGCGAAGAACACGGTGACCCCGACCTGCGTCGGCGGCCCGATCGGCACGCCGAGGCTCCCCGACCCGGCCCAGAACAGCGTCCAGGCGGCGTGATAGCCGACCGAGAGGCGGTGGAAGGCGGGATTGCCGCGCTCGCGGATCACGGTCTTGACGTAGAAGGCGGTCCCGAAGAAGTACGCGAACAGGGCCGCCGCCACCCACGCCATCACGACCCCCTCCGGGTCGGGCGGCAAGGCTCCGCCGCTGGCCTGATACGCCACGAGCGCGAACAGGCAGGCGGCGAGGATCGTGACCGCGTCGTTGAGGAGCGATCGGTCCGCGCGCGCCGCGGAGGCCCCGAGGCTGACGAGCGCCAGCGGCGCGAAGGCCACCGCCCACACCAGCAGCTCCGGGCGCAGGGCCAGCGCGCCGATCCCGAGGACCAGCGCGATCCCGCCGTAGGTCAACAGCGGCGCGAACGTAGTCGGGCGACGTCGGGCGTGCAGGGCGTTTCCCGCGGCCGCAAAGGCGAGGTATGCGGCCAGCCAGGCGGGCAGCAGCAGCGCGTGGACGGCTTCCGGGCCGCCGCGGATCATGCCGACCAGCGCGGGGACGGCCAGCATGGCCCAGGCGCCGTGCTGGCGAGGCAGCCAGGCGGTGGACGTCACGTGGAATCCCTGGATGTCACGTGGAATCCCTGCACGTCACGTGGAATCCCTGGGCGGCGGCTCCGCACCTTTCCGCGAAGCGGCCACCCAGGCCGTGGCCGCGAGGATCAGCCCCTCCAGATCGGTCGCCGCGCCCTCCGGGAGGGCGTCCACCGGCCACCAGCGCACGTCGCGGGACTCCGCGCTGACGGTGGGTATCGCGTCCGGCGGGGCGATGGCCGCGTACCGCACGTCCAGGTGGGCTCGGCACCTCCCATACGAGTCCGGGAGGGCGTGCCGGTCGAGGTGGATCGGCTCGGTCGACAGGTGCAGCCCGCGCATGCCTGATTCCTCGGCCAGCTCGCGAGCGGCGGCTTCTCGCAGGCAGCGATCGCCGGCTTCGAGGTGGCCGCCGAACTGGTACCAGGCCCCCGTCTTGGCGTGGTGGGTCAGAAGGACGCGGCGGGCGCCCGGGTCCAGGACGAGGCAGCCGACCGTCAGATGGGCGGGTGGGCCCGCCTTGGCCACTCCGTCCGGGTGGGCGTGCAAGTGCGCCAGGTATGCCTCGCGCAGCCGGTCCTGGTCGTCGTCAGGCGCGTTCCACCCGGTGAGCACCGCCACCGCGTCCCGGTGCAGGTGGGCGAACCGCCGGGCGACGGTGGCGGCCGTGCAGTCCCACGCCCCGGCGGATTCGTCCGGGACGGGGGAGATCACGCCGTCGGCCCCCGGCCGTCCTCGCCGGTCTCCGGCGGCCGCTCGTCGCCCGGTGCCCGCTCGTCGCTCTCTCGCTGGCTGCGGGGCTTCCAGGACCCCGGCCAGGGACCGGCATCGATCGGCCCCTCCTCGCTCGCCGCGCGCATCTCGTCCTCGCGTGCCTTCGCCTGGTCGGCGCCCTTCAGGATCTGCGCCAGCGCGGCGTCGAGTTCGCTGGACAGGTCGCCGGAGCCCGCCGAGCCGCCGGAAGCCCGGCTCCGCTCGACATAACCCAGCACGTCGTCGAGGTCCGAGGAGTCCGGCATCAGGTCCGGGTGGGCCCACGCGCCGTCTCGAGCGGCGGTGCCGCCATCGTCGGCGAGGGCCGCGAACAGGTTGGCGGCATCCCGCAGTCGCCGCGGGCGCAGCTGCAGTCCGACCAGTTCGCCGAAGATGGCCTCGGCGGGGCCTCCGGATGCTCGCCGGCGCCGGACGGCTTCGCCCAGCGCCGCAGCCTGCGGGAGCCGGCCGGCGCAGGCGGCGTCCGCGACCACGTCGACCCATCCCTCGACCAGCGCCAGCATCGTCTCCATCCGGGTGCGTGCCGCCCGCTGCGCGGGGCTGGGCTCGGGGGAGAAGAGGTCGCTGCCGAGCGCGGCCTGCAACGCCTCGGGATCCGTGGTGTCCACCTCGGCGAGCTTGCGCTCGATCGCCTCGGTGTCGAACGTGATGTCCTGCGCGTACGCGCGCACCGCCGCGGTGAGCTGCGGGCCGAGCCACGGCACGTTCGCGAAGAGCCGGACCCGGGCGCTCTCGCGGATCGCCAGATAGAGCCGCACGCCCGCGGGGTCGAGCTCGAGCCCCTCGGCGAACGCCGCGACGTTGGCCGGCAGGAGTACGACCGCGGGCTGGGACAGCAGGGGCAGGTCCACCTCGGTCGCCGAGAGCACCTCGCCGGCGAGCGCGCCCACCGCCTGCCCGATCTGGGCCGCGAACATCGAGCTGGACATCCGGGCCAGCATCGGTTCGAGCTGGCCGAACATCCCGGACAGGTCCATGCCGGGCGGCAGACCCGGCAGCGCGGGCATCGGACCGTCCCCCAGCTGGTCCAGTTGTTTGCGCAGCGAGGAGCCGACCGCGTCGTTCACGCCCTGGGCGACAGGGTCCACCAAGGCGGCCCAGGTCTTCATCGTGCCCGCCACCCACTCCGCGCGGCTCCAGGCGGCCGCCGGGGCGCCGGGGGCACCGAACGAGGTGGCCTCGTCCAGCCACAGGTCCGCGACGTGCACGGCCTCGGCGACCTCGCGACGCTCGGCGTCGCTGACGGCGCGGTCGCCGCCCGCGGCCACCGTCTTGCGGGCCACGTCCTCGCAGAGCGTCACGTTGATCCCGTCCGATGGCGCCGCGTCGAAGAGGGCGCTGAACTGGGCTGCGAGCATGCCCATCGTCGCGGGATTGCCCGGGTCGATGCCCATCGACTTGAGAGCGTCGTTCATCGCGGGGTTGCCGGCACCCAGGAACTGCTGGAACATCGCAGCGAAGTCGGGCATGGCAGGAGGGTTCGAGGAATCCCGCTCGTCGTCGCGACGGGGGTCGTCACCGTGGGGGGTCTCGGACACCATGGCTCCTTGAGGAGAGAGAATGCCTGCGTCCAGATAACCACGTCGGTGCCACCGAGGTTCCGGGCGGGGTAAACGGAGGGAGTCGAGCGTGGAAACGTCACCAGGCGCGCAGCGGGTCGCTTTCGCCCTCGTCGCACCCGACCCGTCGCTGGAACGCGCCGTGGCGGCCGTCGATCATCCGCGGGCCGGCTGCGCCGCCACGTTCCTCGGCGTGGTCCGGGACCACGACCACGGGCGCGGCGTCGCCTCCCTCGAATACTCCGCGCATCCGAGCGCGACCGACGTCCTGGCGGCGCTGGCCGCGCAGATCGCCACGATGCCAGGGGTGACGGGCCTCGCGGTGCACCACGCGACCGGCGACCTGCGCATCGGCGACGTCGCCGTGGTGGCGGCGGTGGCCGCGGAGCACCGGGGCCAGGCGTTCGACGCCTGCCGCACCCTGATCGAGCGGGTCAAGACCGAGGTGCCGATCTGGAAGCACCAACGCTTCACCGACGGCGGCGAGGAGTGGGTGGGGGTGCCGTGAGCCCCGGTGATACACCGGGCCCACGATCGCGCTGGCGCGAGCGCCTCACCGCGCATACACGATCCCTCGTCCTGCTGGCCGTCCTCATCGTGCTGCTGTTCGCGGGGACGCTGATCCACCCGGCGTACGTCGTGATTCGCCCTGGTCCGGCCATCAACACGTTGGGGGAGCTGGACGGCACCCGCATCGTCGAGGTGAAGGACGCGCCCACCTTCCCGACGGAAGGGGACCTCGCGTTCACCACGGTCGCCGTGTATGGCGGCCCCGGCCGGGAGCTGACCCTCTGGGACTACCTGCTCGCGCGGGCGCGGCCGGGTTCCGACATCCGTCCGCGTGACGAGTACTACCCGCCCGATGCCACCCGCGAACAGATCGACCAGCGCAACCACGCGCAGATGGAGTTCTCCCAGCAGGAGGCGGTCGCGGTGGCCCTGCGGGCCAGCGGCCGCAGCGTCCCGCAGACCGTCACGGTCGGGCAGGTCTCCACCGACGGGCCCTCGCATGGGCTGCTGCGCGAGGGCGACGTGGTGACGTCGGCGAACGGGACCGCCGTCACGAGCGCCACGCAGCTGCGCGAGACCATCTCGGCCACCCCCGCGGGCGAGCACGTCGCGCTGATGGTCCGGCGGGACGGCGACTCGGTGCCTGTGCAGGTCAGCCCCACGACCGCGGATGGTCGCCGCCTCATCGGCGTGTACCTGCGGATCTCGTACGACTTCCCCGTCCAGATCTCGATCCACGCCGCGGACGTCGGCGGGCCCTCGGCGGGGCTCATGTTCGCCCTCGGCGTGTACGACGTCCTGACCCCCGGCCCGCTGACCGGCGGGCAGGACATCGCGGGGACCGGCACCATCGACGACGACGGTGCGGTCGGTCCGATCGGGGGCGTGAGGCACAAGATGGCCGGCGCACGCGACTCGGGCGCGACCTGGTTCCTGTCACCGCAGGCCAACTGCGCAGAGGCGACACCCGGTGTCCCGGGGGGGTTGCGCCTGGTTCCGGTGGAGACCTTCGACGGCGCCAAGCGCGCCGTCGAAGAGATCGCCGCGGGACGCGGCGAATCGCTGCCACGCTGCTGACCGTGCCGGCCGGGCTCGTCGCACCTGACCGAGCGGTCTGATCAGTCGAGCAGGGTCGCGGCCAGCGCGGCGACCAGGTCGGGCGCGATGTCCCGCCCGATCGCGACGCGGTCGTCGGCGTCGTGCGCGCGTTGGCGCAGCAGGCAGGTGGAGGCCCCGTCGCGGGCGACCGCCACGAAGAGGCGTACGTCCGCACGGTCCGGGTGGTCGGCGAGGGCGAGCGCGGCCTCGTCCGGGTCGTCGGGCAGATCCTGCTCCGCCTGCGGTGGCAGCACGATGCGTTCCAGCGCGATCGCCACCCCGTCGACGGCCTCCGGCCAGGACAGCCAGCCGAGGAACTCGTCCAGGGGGTCGGTGGGCGGCAGATCCTCCTGCTCGATCGCGGAGAGGGCGCCGGGGGCGGGATCGAGCAGATGGTCGGCGAGCGACGGCTCCGCGGCGATCAGCGAGGCTGTCTCCACGAGCGAGAACAACCGCACCGGCTGGTCCCAGCCCGCGGCGGCCACATGGCGCTCGGTCTGCAGCGCGCACTCGACCAGCGGCGAGTGCGTCACCTGGGGCGGCGGGGTGTCGGAGGCGCTCACCCCCTCATCCTGCACCAGCGGAGGCGCGCCCGACCCGCGGGCACGGCCCTGAGACAGGGCCCGCCGCTGCGGCGGGCGTGCCGGATCCGTCGGGCGCACCGACGATCACGAAATGGGAATCTCGGCATCGGCTGACTACGGTGGACCCAAGGAACCACGCCCGACCGCCAAAGGCAGGGGACAGCGGAGTGAGTCAGCAGGTTTGTGACGGCCAGAACGCCACGAGACCCCCGGGGGAGGACCGCGGGAGGCGTGCCTCGGCCGGCAGGAGGCGGGGTGCTCTCCTGCGCGGCTGGTTCGCCGGCGCAGGCGAGGGTGGGTCCTCGGGAGCTGGTGCGTCCGGCCCGGGCGGGTCCGGTGGGCCCGGCAACCCAGGAGGCCCCGGCAACCCAGGAGGCACCGGCGGTGCCGGCGGCCCTGGGCGCCCGATGGGCCCGGGTGGTCCGATGGGCCCCGGTGGCCCGATGGGGCCTGGCGGGCCCGGTGGTCCGGGCCGGGGCGGCCCGCCGTTCGGTGGCTGGGGCGGCCTCGGTGGGTTCGGTGGCAGGTTCGGACCGCCCGGTGGCGGCCGGCCGTCCGGTCCGGGAAGGGGCGGCCCCCGCGGTATGGGCCCACGGCCCGGCGGTAGGCGCTCCAAGCCGTCGCCGCTCATGATCGCGATCGTCGTCGTCGCGATCGTGGTCTTCTTGGCATCGCTGTTGTCGTTCGCCTGGACCGAGGTGTTGTGGTTCAACGCGATCGGCTACAGCTCCGTCTTCTGGACCCAGATCTGGGCGCAGCTCGTGCTCTTCGTAGTAGCGGCCCTCTTCACGGCCGCGGTCGTCGCGTCGAGCCTGATCATCGCCTACCGCACGCGTCCGGTGTATGCGCCGACCACGGCCGCCGAGCAGGCGCTGGACAAATACAGGGAGCTGCTCGACCCGGTGCGCAAGGGCGCGGTCATCGGTATCCCGATCGTGTTCGGCCTCTTCGGTGGGCTCGCAGCGGCCAGCCAGTGGAAGACCCTGCTCCTGTGGGTGAACGGCAGCGACTTCGGTCGCCAGGACCCCACCTTCGGCATGGACGTGGGCTTCTTCGTGTTCGACCTGCCCTGGTATGTGTTCCTCGAGGGCTACGTGACGATGACGCTGATCCTCGCGCTCATCGCCGCGGTCGTCACCCACTACGTGTACGGCGGCCTGCAGGTCGGCTCCGGCGGCCCCCGCACCTCCCCGGCGGCGCGCATCCACCTCTCGCTGTTGGCGGCGGCGTTCGTCCTGGTCCGCGCGATCGGGTTCTGGCTGGACCGCTACGAGCTGTCGGTGCAGCCGTCCCGGCTCATCACCGGTCTGCAGTACACCGACGCCAACGCGGTGCTGCCGACCAAGCAGATCCTGGCGGCGGCCGCCGTCATCTGCGTGCTCCTCTTCATCTCGACGATCTGGACCCGCAGCTGGCGGCTGCCGATCCTCGGCGTGATCCTGCTCGTCGTCACCTCGCTCGTGGCCGGCAGCCTCTACCCGGCCGCGGTGCAGAGCCTGCGCGTGCGTCCGAGCGAGCAGGCCCTGGAAGCGCCGTTCATCCAGCACAACCTGGAGGCGACGCGCGCCGCATACGGGTTGGACGGCATCGACCGGCAGCCCTACGACGCGAAGCAGACCCCCGAGGCGGGCGACCTGCGCCGCGACGCGGAGACGGCGGCGGCCATCCGCATCGTCGACCCGCTGCTGGTCTCGCCGACGTTCCAGCAGTTGCAGGGCCTGCGGCAGTACTACGAGTTCCCGCAGCCGCTCGACGTCGACCGCTACACGATCGACGGCCAGGTCCGCGACACGGTCATCGCCGCGCGCGAGCTCGACATCACCAACACGCCGAGCCGCTCCTGGGTGACCGATCACACGGTCTACACGCACGGCTACGGGATCGTGGCTGCGTACGGGACCCGCAAGGATTCCCGCGGCGAGCCCGTGTTCTTCGCCAAGGACATCCCGCCGACCGGCGAGCTGGGCACCTTCGAGCCGCGGATCTACTTCGGGGAGAAGACCGACCAGTACTCGATCGTCGGGACCGAGCCGGGGGCTGCGCCCCGCGAGATGGACTACCAGTCGGACCAGGGCGAGTCCCGCACGACGTTCGACGGCGACGGCGGCGTGAAGATGGACAACGTCTTCAAGCGGCTCGCGTACGCGCTGAAGTACCGCGAGTACAACATCCTGCTGTCCTCCGAGGTGGGCAGCTACTCCACGATGCTCGACTACCGCACGCCGAAGGAGCGCCTCGAGAAGGTCGCGCCGTGGCTGACGCTCGACGGCAACCCGTACCCGGCGGTCGTCGACGGCCGCGTGCAGTGGATCGTCGACGCCTACACGACCAGCGCCAGCTACCCGTACAGCCAGCTGCAGTCCATCGACACCGCCACGACGGACGCGCTGACCCAGCGCGGCCGCAGCGTGCAGGAGATCCGCGCGGGCCAGGTCAACTACATCCGCAACTCGGTGAAGGCGAC
>CAKUSI010000050.1 GCA_934678955.1 uncultured Austwickia sp.
ACCACCTGCTCGGCGGTGCCGTCCCAGCTCAGGCCCATCGTTCCGACCCGGAACTCCTCCTCCAACGGGGTGTCGAGGGGGGCCGTGTCGGCGAACGCGCTGGCGGCCTGCTCGGTCGCCGCGCCGCCCGCATACTCGTCCAGCAGGTCGTTCATGCGGTCCGCGAGGACGGCTACTTGCGTCTTCTCCAGCCCCACGGACGTCGTACGCCGCCCGGAGCGCGCCTGCAGGAAGAACGCGCGCTGCCCCGGCGGACCGATGGTGCCGGCGACGAACCGCTCTGGCCGGTCGTACTCGATGAGGGCCATGCCGAAACCCTACCGTCGCCACCAGGTGACAACGCGCCGCGCTCCGGGGCGCCGCGCCGCCGAGCGCCCGAGACCCCGACCGGCGGGCCGCCCGTGGGCGGGAACCGTACACGAACCTGCAGGTGCCTTCCGGAAGTTGCCGCCCGTGGGCGGGAACCGTACGCGAACCTGCAGGTGCCTGCTGGCAGTTGCCGCCCGTGGGCGGGAAACGTACGCGAACCTGCAGGTGCGGGCCGGCATTTGCTGCCCGTGGGCGGGAAACGTACGCGAACCTGCAGGTGCGGGCCGGCAGTTGCCGCCCGTGGGCGGGAACTGTACGCGAACCTGCAGGTGCGGGCCGGCAGTTGCTGCCCGTGGGCGGGAACCGTACGCCAACCCGCTCGGACCGGGTCAGACGCCGGTGCCGCCGCCGACCGGGGCGTCCCCGGCGCCCGCGCCGCTCTCCTGTCCGTGACCCTCGCCGTCGCTCGGTGGCATCGGGGGCGGGAGGGGGGCGGTCCCGGTGTCGTTGAACCGGACCAGGAACGGCCGCGCGCTGGTGTAGCGGACCACCGACAGGGAGGCCGGGTCGATCATGTAGCGCTGGAAGAGGTCCAGCGGGGTGCCCGCGGCGTCGGCCACGATCGCCTTGATCACGTCGCCGTGGCTCACGGCCGCCCACAACACGCTCGGTCCGTGCTCGGCTTCCACGGCCGCGTCGATCTCGCGGATCGCGCCCACCGCACGCGCCGCCATGTCCCGAATCGACTCCCCGGGGAAATCCTCACCATCGGGGAAGCGCGCCGCACTCGGCTGGTCCTGCACCGTGCGCCACAGAGCCTCAGCGGCCAGTTCCTTCAGGGGGCGTCCGGTCCAGGAGCCGTACCGGCACTCCCCCAGCCGGTCGTCCTCGCGCAACGGTATGGGCTCCGTCGCGCTCCCACGTGGGGCCAGCACGCGTTCGGCGGTCTGCCGGCAGCGGATCAGGGGGCTGGTGACCACGAGCGCGAGGGGGACCTCGGCGAGGCGGCGGCCGAGCGTGTCGGCCTGCTCGCGGCCCCGCTCGTCCAGCTCGACGCCAGGCATCCAGCCGGCCAGCACGCCCGAGGCGTTCGCGCTCGTGCGGCCGTGGCGAAGGAGCAGGACCGTGGCCATGCACCCATCGTAGGTGTGCCGCAAGACTCGTCCGGAGCGCGGGGCGATCCCCTGCCCGGGGTCTCTGGTGCGGGCGGACCATGGGTCGCCACAATGGCCGCGTGATGATGGACAGCGCGGTCTACCGCGACGGCCAGCGCTTCGACTGTGGCGACCCGAGCCGGGAGCTGACGGACCTGATCGCGGCCGGCGAAGGCTACCTCTGGATCGGGCTGAAGGATCCCACCCAGGAGGAGTTCGACCAGTTCAACCGGTGGCTGCACCTCCACCCGCTGGCCGTCGAGGACGCCATGAACGGCAACCAGCGCGCGAAGATCGACGTCTACGAGAACTCGATCTTCGTCGTGCTCAAGACGCTGCGCTACATCGAGGAGAGCAGCGACGTGGAGACCGGCGAACTGATGCTGTTCGTCGGCGAGCACTTCATCCTCACCGTCCGCTACGGCGAGGCCAACCCACTCGGCGGGATCCGGGCGCGGGTCGCCGCGCAGCCGATGCTGATCGGGCTCGGCCCGATGGCCGTGGCGCACCTGGTCATCGACCACGTGGTCGACACGTACGTCTGCATCGAGGCGGAGCTCAGCCGCGACCTGGAGGGCATCGAGGAAGCGGTCTTCGACGACGACCGCGAGGTCGACGGCACCGACATCTACCGGCTCAAGCGCGAGGTGCTGGAGTTCAAGCGCGGCACGCTGCCGCTCATCGACCCGCTGCGCCGGCTGCTCGGGGAGCACAAGGCACTGGTCCCCAAGAAGCTGCGCCCCTTCTTCGCCGACGTCCTGGACCACCTGCTGCAGGTCACCGAGCACGCGGAGTCGTACGACCGGCTGCTCGGCGACATCCTCTCGGCCCACCTCGCCCAGCAGGGGTTGCGCCAGAACGAGGACATGCGGCGCATCTCGGCCTGGGTGGCGATCGCTGCGGTCCCCACGATGATCGCGGGGATCTACGGGATGAACTTCGAGCACATGCCGGAGCTGGCGACGGACTACGGCTACTTCGTCATCCTCGGGGTGATGGTGACCGTGTGCCTCAGCCTCTACGTGACGTTCCGTCGGCACAACTGGCTATGAGCCCGCACGGGGTCAGTTCGGAGTGATCCAGCCGACGGCCAGGGCCCCGCCCAGCAGCAGCCCGGCGATCACGCGGTAGTAGATGAACAGCCGCAAGGAGTTGGTGGCCACGAAGCGTAGGAGCCAGGCGATCGAGGCGTACGCGACGACGAACGAGATCACGATGCCGAGGATGGACGGGCCGATCGGCAAGACGGCGGTATCGAAGTCCCGCAGACCGAAGAGGCCGGCGGCCGTGAGCGCGGGGATCGCGAGGAAGAACGACAGCTCGGTGGCCACCACCCGGTTGACGCCGCCGAGTAGCCCGGCCGAGATCGTGGCACCGGAGCGGGACACCCCGGGGATGAGCGAGAAGCACTGGACCAGGCCGAGCTTCACGCCGTCCATCACCGTGATGTCGTCCTCGGATCGTTCCTTGCCCGCCGCGACGATCCGGTCGTAGCGGCGTTCGGCGACCCACATCACGACGCTCCAGGCCAGCAACGCGCCGGCCACCACCCACAGGGACCTCAGGGGCCCCGAAATGATGTGGCGCCCGAAGAAGCCCACGATCCCCACCGGGAGGGAGCCGATGATGACCGCGAGCGCGAGCGTGAAGTCGTGCGAGGTCCGAGCGCCGGCGTCGCGCAGTCCGGCGACGAACGCCTTGAGCAGCCGGATGATCTTGGACCAGAAGTAAACCAGAGTCGCTGCGATGGCCCCGATCTGGATGGTGGCGGTGTAGCCCGTCACTGCGGGGTCGTCGATCTGCATCCCCAGCAGCTTCTCTGTGACGGTGAGGTGTCCCGTCGAGCTGATCGGTAGGTACTCGGTAATCCCTTCGACGACGCCGAGGATCACGGCGTGCCAGTAGGTCAGTTCCACGGGGCCTCTTCATCTCACGGATGCCACGGGTTGCGGTGGGGCCGTGGCGCGCTGCTGCGGCGGGTCGCCGCACGCGTGAGTGTAGGGGCCGGGGCTGGACGCCGGCCGAAGGGGCGGGTCAGCGGCGCGTCGGGCTCACGTCGTCCGAGTCGCCCCCATCGTCGTCATCGGAGTCGTCGTCATCGGAGTCGTCGTCGAGGTCGTCGTCGTCATCGGAGTCATCGTCCGAGTCGTCTTCGAGGTCGTCGTCGTCGAACTCGTCGTCGTCCAGGCCCACGTAGGTCCCGTCGTCGTCGAAGTCCTCGTCATCGTCGTCGCCGCTGTAGATCTCCAGCGGCGTCACCTCGCCGAAGGCATCCATGAGCGCGTCGTCGTAGGCGTCGAACGCGTCGGCCAGATCCTGGTATGCCGCGACCACCGCGGGGTCGTTGTCGCCGTGTCGGGAGGACGCTGCCTCGAGGTGCCGTTCGAGGGCGGAGACGAATGTGGCCAGGGCTGCCCGCGGGTCTGCGCTCATGGCCCAGACGCTATCGCGTCCGGCCTGCCGGGTCACCTGTGTTGGCGGCCACGTCCCCGGTGTGGTTGTGGCGGGGGGCGGCCCTGCGGACAATGGCCGGGATGGGCGAGTACGAATACCGGGTGTTGACCTTCGACCGGCGGGTGAGTCGCGAGGAGGCGAAGCGTGTCCTCGTGGAGCAGGCCGAGCTGGGTCGCTGGGAGCTCGCCCGCACGCTCACCTATATGGGAGGGGCTCGCCGCGCGTGGCTTCGTCGGCGGGTCATCCGCGTCCCCCGGGTCACCGTGGAGGCCGCGCGGGCCTGACGTAGCGTGGGCGGGGACGCATTTCAGGGGTGGATCCGAGGGGGCGGTTGATGGGGCGGCGGCGGTCCCAGGTGGTGTGCCTGGGGGTGACCGGGGTCCTGGCCGCGGCGGCGACCGGATGTGGCGCCCCGGCGGGTGGGACGACGGCGAACGAGGAGCCGCAGTACGTCGGCGTGTGCGTCGACAAGAGCTCGGGTATGCGACTGGATGACGCGGTCTGCGCGGACGCGCCCGTTCCGGCCGAGGCGGATTTCACGGCGGCGCCGCCGGCGGACGCCACGCCCACCCCGGACTCGACCGTATGGACGGAGTCGACCCCCGGCGCCGGCAGCGGCGCCTCCACCGAGACCACCGCCCCGGAGACCACGGCCCCCGCGCAACGCGGCTCGGTCGGGTGGTTCTTCATCCCCTTCGGCATGTGGGCGCCGCCGATCGGGTCCCGCGCGACAGCGGGCAGCTACGCGCCGCCGTCCGGTTCGACGTACGCCCGGGGCGGTATGGCGCCCAGCGGCGGCACGGCCTCCGCATCGTCGGTGAAAGGCGGCAAGGTCACGACCTCCCGCGGGGGCTTCGGCAACTCCGGCGGCAAGGCCGGGAGCTGATGGAACGTCACCGCAGCGCCCCGCGTCCGGACTGGCAGGAGCGCGTCAGCGCGCAGGGTCTGGTCTTCCCGACGACGCGGCTTCCGGACGGCCGAGAAGTGCCGTACTGGGACGAGCGCGCCAATTACGTCCTCACGGCCGACGAGGTCGATGTCCTGGAGTCGGCGACCGAACGCCTCCACGGCATGTGCGTCGAGGCCGCGCGGTTCCTGGCCACGGGCGCCATGGGCAACCTGGGCCTGCCGGCCGGGACGCTGCGCCGCGCCGGGGAGTCCCTGGCGAGTGAGCAGCCCAGCCTCATCGGCCGGTTCGACCTGCGCTGGGACGGGCAAGAGCCGCCGAAGCTGCTCGAATACAACGCGGACACCCCGACGGGCCTGGTCGAGTCGGCGGTGGCGCAGTGGTACTGGCTGGAGGACCTGCACCCCGACCGCGACCAGTGGAACTCCCTGCACGAGCGGCTGGTGCTGGCCTGGGAGAACATCGCGCCCCGCCTCGCGCCCGGGCCGGTGTACTTCGCCCACCACGAGGACGAGACAACCGGCGAGGAGCTGATGACGGTCACATACCTGCGCGACACGGCGGACCAGGCCGGCCTGCCGACCGAGTCGATCACGATCGGGCGCATCGGCTGGGACACCTCGCTGCTGGCCTTCGTCGACGAGGAGTACGCACCGATCCGCACCTGCTTCAAGCTCTACCCGTGGGAGCAGATGCTGGCCGAGGAGTTCGGCCGCTTCGTGGAGGCCGTCCCCCGCTCCGAGCTGGCGACCACCTGGCTGGAGCCGGTGTGGAAGGTGCTGCCGTCCAACAAGGCGCTGCTCGCGGCGCTGTGGCATCTGTTCCCCGACGACGAGCTGCTGCTGCCCGCCTACCTCGACGACCCGGGGCCGCTGAAGGAGTGGGTCGCCAAGCCGTTGCACGGGCGCGAGGGCGACAACGTACGGATTCACGCGGAGGGCGTGCGCGAGACGCACGACGGGCCGTATGGATCGGAGGGCTGGTGCTACCAGCAGTGGGCCCCACTGCCGGAGTTCGAGGGCAACAAGGCCGTGGTGGGGTCCTGGGTGGTAGACGGGCTCGCCGCCGGGGCGGGCATCCGGGAGAGCGACGGCTGGGTGACCGACTACTACGCCCGGTTCGTGCCCCACGTGCTGGACGCGGAGCGGCCGAGCGAGGCAGTCCGCCAGGCCTGGCTGGCCGACGCGGGCGCGCAAGTGCAGGATGCGCTGCCATCGGAGCGGCGCGAGATGCTCCCGCTGGGTGAGCAGCACTCCCCCGCGCAGGACCGAGCGCCCTTCGCCATACAGGACGATCTCGAGGCGCGACCCAGGCGAGGTGACGGGCGATGACGACGATGCTGCCGCTGCTCTACGGGGCGGGGTACGCGCTGCTCGGCGTGGCCCTGCTGGTCGCGGGCTTCTTCGTGTTCGACCTGCTGACCCCGGGGCATCTGGGGCGGCGGATCTACCAGGACCGGTCGCTGAACGCCGCGATCATCGTGAGCGCGATCTTCCTCGGGCTGGGGGCCGTGGAGTTCACTGCCATCTACACGAACGGCGCGGCCAACTTCGGCGCGGCGTTCGGCTGGACGGCGGCGTTCGGCGTGCTGGGGATCGTCCTGCAGGCGGTGAGTTTCCTGGTGCTGGACCTGCTGACCCCAGGGTCGTCGCTGCGGGCGATCGCGGTGGACGAGCGGTTCCATCCGGGGGCGCTGGTCGCGGCGGCGGCGATGCTGGCGGTGAGCCTGATCGTGTGCGCCTCGATCTCGTGAGCGACGTCAGCCCCGCGTCTGACGCCTCTCGGTCGGCGCCGGCCGTGCGGCCCCGCACGGTTTTCGAGGCACCCTGTGCGCGTGCTAGGGTTTCGTGCTGTCGCGAACGCCCTACCTGGGCCGCGACCACCTGAGTCCGGGTGGCGGAATGGCAGACGCGCTAGCTTGAGGTGCTAGTGCCCTTTATCGGGCGTGGGGGTTCAAGTCCCCCTCCGGACACCGCGAATTACCCTCCCTACCAGGGAATCCCGCCAAATCATCGTGGCCGACATCCGTCAGATGAGCGGCTGCTCCCGCGCACTCGCCCGTTGACGGGCGTCAGCGCGTGGGCGAGCCGTTCCCGGCGCGGAGGCTGCGCTCGTGGCGGCGCGCCGACCGCGAACCGGCGCGTCGGATCCGAACGAACAGCCAACCGGCGCCCACCAGCGTGACGAACGCGAGCAGCGGGGCCTCGACCCCCTCCGTGAGCGGCACCGTGGTCAGTGCCAGGCCCACGAGGAGGAGGCACCACGCCGCGACCCGCTCGACGAAGGAGGTCGGCTCCTCCCCTCGCATCCGTTTGTCCAGCTCGGGGTCGCTCTCCTGCAGCTGCTGCTCGATCTGCCGGATCCGGCGTCTCTCCTGAGGGTTGAGAGACATGGCGCCTCCTTGGAACGGTGCGCGGCCGACATCACGCGGTCACGCGAAATGCAAGTATTGCATAGTGCAACGTATGGTGATAGGTCTGAGTTCCGATGAAGACCGCAGACACTGGGGTCGTCACGTTCTGAGCGTTGACGCTAGATACCCCAGGTCACGAGGAGCATTCGCCATGGATCCCGGCGCGGCACTAGAGGTCCCCCAGGGCGAGGATCTGCCGGCTGACGACGCCACGGGCCCTGCCCTGGGGCCGGCGGGTGAGCTGTGGACCATCGGCCACTGGACCTGTCCGGAGGACACGTTCCTGGAGACGCTGCGCGGCGGCGACATCGACCTCCTCGTCGACGTCCGCTCGCTGCCGGGATCTCGCCGCAGTCCGCAGTTCGCGCGCGAGACCATGCCGCAGTGGCTGGGCAAGGCCGGCGTCGACTACCTGCATATGCCCGAGCTGGGCGGGCGCCGCAAGACTCAGCGCGACGTGGACGAGCGGGTCAACGCAGGCTGGCGCAGCGCGAGCTTCAAGAACTACGCGGACTACACCCTGACCCCGGAGTTCGAGGCGGGCCTGGAGCGGTTGACCGAGCTGGCCCGGGATCGCCGTGTCGCGATCATGTGCGGGGAGCCGGTCCCCTGGCGCTGCCATCGGCTGCTCATCGCCAACACCCTCACCGCGCGCGGCTGGAGCGTCTGGCACCTGATGACCGCCGCCAAACCGCGCCGCCACGTGCTGGGCCAGTGGGGTGCCGTGCCCCGGGTGAACGCGCAGGGTGTCGTGACCTATCCGGAGGATGGGGAGTCGAAAGCCCCGTAGGCAACGTGGGGTCGGTACGTCCGGTCGGCGGATCGGCTGACCGCGCGGTGCTCACTTCTCGCCGAAGCCGGCGGCGATCTCGTCGGCGAGGGCGGCGTGCAGGGCGCTCAAGGAGCGCGCGAGCCCCTCGTGGTCGGACAGGTCCGCCGCGCGGCCGACGCGCTCGAACACGGAGGCCCGCCAGGCCAACACGTCGTCGACGGCCTGGCGCCCCTGCGCGGTGAGCCGCAGCATGACCATGCTCCTATTGGCCGGATTCGGCTCTCTCAGCAGATGGCCGGACCGCACCAGGCGGTCCGCCTGGCGCGTGATGGACGAGGCGGAGGTGCCGAGCACGCCCGCCAGCTCGATGCAGGAGCCACCCGGCCGGTCGTTGACGGCGAACAGCAGACGCATGGGGGTCAACCCGAGGGCGCCCCCCGCGTTCACGCTCTCCAGTGCGAGGGTCACGAGGTCGCGAGTGATGAGTTGGAGCGCGTCCACCAGCGCGGTCTCCGGCCCGGATTGCATAGTGCAAGTCTTGCACGGGAGCGGGTGGCTCCTCGGGCCCTGCCGCACGACGCGCCGTCAGCGGGCCGTACGCGCCGATCGCGACGACTTCTCGTGCGCGTCCAGCCACGCGCGGAGGCGCTCGTACACCCGTGGATGGTTCAGCAGGTCCAGGTGGTGCAGGCCGCTGAGCACGACCGTGTTGTCCGCGAGGCCCAGCGGGATCGGCACGAGCCCGTCGCCGAGGCGGGACGCGGAGGGCCACCCGCCCGGCGCGATCGACCCGAGGACCACGTAGTCCTTCACCCAGGGCGGCAGCCCCGGGTGATCGAGGGCGTCGTGCAGGTCGCGGACCCCCGCGCTGCGGATCCCGATCAACCCGCTCAGCCAGCGCCACGATCCCCGACGCTCGGCGCGCCGCGAGAGGGCCTCCGCAAACCGTTCCAGCGGGGCGCCGTCGACCGGGCTCCCCAGGGTGACGACCGTCCGGACAAGCCGAGTCCAGCGCGGATCGCCCTGCGCCAGCGCGGACAGCCCGACGAGGCCGCCCATCGAGTGGCCGACGATGGCGACCTCGCGCAACGGAGCCGGCCAGGCCTCGACGAGGTCGGTGAGCAGCGCGTCCAGTGCCGCCGCGTTGTCGCCGATGCGCCGGCCGGTGTTGTAGCGCAGGAGCACCGGCTGCCAGTCGCTCTCCTCCGCGAGCCGGGTCGCGTAGCTCAGGCCGGGCTCGCCCCACCGCTGCGCCGACCGGTAGCGCCAGGCGTGCTCCGTCTCGACCAGGCCGTGAACGAACACGACGACACGCCCGCGCCCCGCCCCATACGCCTCTTCCAGCCCCTGCGTCGTCAACGGCACGTCCCGCCCGTCTTCGCGCAGCGTCATCCCCCGGGCGAGCACCGAGGCCTCGTCGGTGAGCCGGTCGCCGGTCGCGCCGTTCAGGACGCCGAGGGCGAGTTGCGCCCGTACGCCGTCGAACCCGCTGATCCGACCCTCGCCCGCAGCCCGCTGCGCGGCGACGCCGCCGGCCCAGGTCGCCGCGCGCAGTCCGTTGCGCACCCAGAAGAAGGTATGCCTCGCCACGATGTCGTGGGCCGTACGGATCGGGCGTACCGCCTCGCCGAATACAGCGCCGGCTGCCTCATACGCCTCGTCGACGACCGCATCGTGCGTCGCCTCGACCAGGCCCTCGATCCCGCAGGCCGCGCGACCACCCAGCCGGGCGAGGTCGCGCGCCTCGTCAGGTCTCATGGAAGATGCCCCGGTGACCCATCGATTCAGCCTACTCGGCCTGCCGGCCACGCGGCCGTTCCGCCGGGTGCCGGCCGGCAAAGCCGTGCATGCTGGGACGGTGACGGACTACAGCTTCGAACAACCCTCGCGTGCGGACGTCGACGCGACCAGCGGCCCGCTCGTGGTGGCCTTCGGCACCGACTGGTGCGGATACTGCCGGTCCGCCGAGCGGCACATCGGGCCCGCCATGGCCGAGCACCCCGACGTCCGACTCCTGGCCGTCGAGGACGGCCCGGGCCGACCGCTGGGGCGTTCCTACCGCGTGAAGCTGTGGCCGACACTGATTTTCCTTCGAGATGGCGTCGAGATGGACCGCGTGGTCCGGCCCACGAAGCGCGGCCCGATCGACGAGGCGCTGGCCAAGATCACCGCGCCTGCGTAGGCCCCCACTCGACATGGCGGCGGCCGCCGAGGCCGTGTGACGAGAGAGAGGCCAGTCCGGGGGTCAATCGAGCCAGGCGGCCGGCGCGATGGTCACGGTGTTCGGGATGGTCGCCGTCCAGGTCTCGCCGGCGACGTGCGCCACCTGGACGAAGCGCCCTTCGGTCAGTTCGTACGCGGTGAGGGTCAGCTCGTCGGGATCGGCCAACCAGTACGCCGGTGTGCCCGCGCGCTCGTACCGGTCCAGCTTGAGGTTCCGGTCCACCATCTGCGTGCTCGGCGAGAGGATCTCGACGGCCAACTCCGGCCGACCCCGGACGCCTTGTCGCTCCACCCGATCCTTTCGGGCCACCACCAGATCTGGCTGCAGCACGCTGCGCTCATCCATCTGGACGTCGAGGGGCGCCCCAAGGACTCGCAGGTGCCGCGGGCACTGCGTGAAGAGCTGGCGATACAGGCCGAACAGCGCGATCTGATGACCCGACGACGGCGCCGGTGTCACGACGAGAGCCCCGTCCAGCACCTCGTAGCGGTGCCCGTCATCCGGCAGCGCGTCCCGGTCAGCACGGGTCCATTCCCGTCCCCGAAGGATCGCCGTCATGACCACCATCGTGCCCCTTCGCCGTCGTCTCGACCAGCTGCCCTGCTGTACCACGCCCTGCCATACAGTCAGCGTGCCAGTAGCCGCGCACGAGGCGTTCACTGTCCACAGGCCGCGACGCCACCGATTCATCGGGGGGACCTGCGGTCGGGGCGTTGCGTCCGTCGCCCCGAAGGTCCTAGCGTGAAGCCGCCCGCGTGTCCCGACGCGTCACCGACCAGGAGGACCCATGGCCCAGCAGCTCAACCCCTACATCACGTTCGACGGCGATTGCGCCGAGGCGATGGAGTTCTACGCGGCCGCCCTCGGGGGCACCGTGCAGCAGATGAGCTTCCGCGACGCCGGCATGGACGTGGACGGCGTCATGCACGCGGCGCTGCAGACGCCGACCGGCTTCCACCTCTACGCCAGCGACACGGCGGAGGGCATGTGGGATCTGACGAAGGGCAACAACGTGCAGGTCAGCCTGTCCGGCGACGAGGGCGAGGCGTTGCGCGGCTACTGGGAGGCCCTGTCGGACGGCGCGCAGATCGTGATGCCGCTGGAGCGGCAGATGTGGGGCGACGACTACGGGCTGCTGATCGACCGGTTCGGCATCCTGTGGCACGTCAACATCGCGGGCAGCGCCGCCTGAACCAGCGCCGCCTGAACCAGGGCCGCCCGAGCGACCGCCGAGCGGGCGGTCAGTGAATTCTCGACGACAGCACGATGATCGCTGCGTCGAGCGCGGCTTCCGCGGTCGCTGAGTCCGCCCACCGGTGCCAGGCTGAAGGGGAGACCGCCGACGCACTGGAAGGGCCGGGCATGACCTCCGCGACCACGCACGCACCCGCCGGCACGACCTGGCAGACCCGCGACCAGGCGGGGGCGAGCGCCCCTGGCGAGGAGGACCTGCGGCGCCTCGACGGCTGGTGGCGCGCCGCGAACTACCTCTCCGTGGGGCAGATCTACCTCCTCGACAACCCCCTCCTTCGTCGGCCACTCACCCGCGCGGACGTCAAGCCGCGGCTCCTGGGCCACTGGGGCACGACGCCGGGCCTGACCTTCCTCTACGCGCACCTCACCCGGATGATCCGGGACCGCTCGCAGAAGACCCTGTTCGTCACGGGTCCGGGGCACGGCGGGCCGGGTCTGGTCGCCAGCACGTACCTCGAGGGCACGTACAGCGAGGTCTACCCGCGGATCGGTCAGGACGAGGCGGGGCTGAAGCGGCTGTTCAAGCAGTTCAGCTTCCCGGGCGGCATCCCCTCGCATGTCGCGCCGGAGACTCCGGGATCGATCCACGAGGGCGGGGAGTTGGGGTATGCGCTCAGCCACGCGTACGGCGCCGCCTTCGACGACCCCGACCTCCTGGTGGCCGCCGTCGTGGGCGACGGCGAGGCCGAGACCGGGCCGCTGGCCACCTCGTGGCACGGCAACAAGTTCGCCAACCCGGTGACCGACGGCGTCGTACTTCCGATCCTGCACCTCAACGGCTACAAGATCGCCAACCCGACGGTCCTGGCCCGCATCGGGGACGACGAACTCGACGCGCTCATGCGCGGCTACGGCCACACCCCGTTCGTGTTCACCGCCGGCTTCGACGACGAGCCGCACGCGGAGATCCACCGTCGGTTCGCCGAACTGCTCGACGACGTCATGGACGAGATCGCCCGGATCAAGGCCCGCGCCGCCGAACAGGGGGCGGAGCACGCCGAGCGGCCCCGCTGGCCGATGATCGTGTTCCGCACGCCGAAGGGCTGGACCGGCCCCGCGGAGATCGACGGGAAGCGCACGGTGGGGAGCTGGCGCAGCCACCAGGTGCCGCTGGCCAACGCGCGGGACACCGACGAGCACCTGCGCGACCTGTCGGACTGGCTGCTCAGCTACCGCCCGGAGGAGCTGTTCGACGCGCAGGGCCGGCTGCTCGCGGACATCGCCGCCCTGGCGCCCCGGCGTGAGCTGCGGATGGGCGCCGTGCCCGAGGGCAACGGGGGGCTCCTGCTCGTCGACCTGCGGCTGCCGGATTTCACGTCGTACGGCGTCGAGGTATCCGAGCCGGGTCGCGCGATCGCGGAGGCCACCCGCGTGCTGGGCACCTGGCTGGCCGACGTCATGAGGGATAACCCCACCAACTTCCGCATCTTCGGCCCCGACGAGACGGCCTCCAACCGGCTGCAGGCCGTCTACGACGTCACGCAGAAGCAGTGGCTGGGCGACTATCTCCCCTCCGACGAGGAGGACCCCATCGGGCGCGTCGGCAAGGTCGTCGAGATGCTCAGCGAGCACCAGTGCGAGGGCTGGCTGGAGGGATACCTGCTCACGGGTCGGCACGGGATGATGAGCAGCTACGAGGCGTTCATCCACATCGTCGACTCGATGTTCAACCAGCACGCCAAGTGGCTGAAGGTCACGAACCACATCCCCTGGCGGCGCCCCATTTCCAGCCTGAACTACCTGCTCAGCTCGCACGTGTGGCGCCAGGACCACAACGGGTTCAGCCACCAGGACCCCGGGTTCATCGACCACGTGGTCAACAAGAAGGCCGACATCATCCGGGTGTACCTGCCGCCGGACGCCAACACCTTGCTCTCGACGTTCGACCACGTCCTGCGCACCAAGCAGTACGTCAACGTCGTCGTCGCCGGCAAGCAGCCCGGGCCGGTCTGGCTGACGATGGACGAAGCGATCAAGCATTGCGCCCGCGGACTCGGCATCTGGGAGTGGGCCGGCACGGAGGTGCCGGGCGAGGAGCCGGACGTGGTCCTCGCCTGCGCGGGTGACATCCCGACGATCGAGGTGCTGGCGGCGGCCAAGATCCTGCGGGAACGGCTGCCGCAGCTGAAGGTCCGGGTGGTCAACATCGTCGACCTGATGCGACTGCAGGACGAGAAGGAGCACCCGCACGGGCTCTCCAACCGCGATTTCGACACGATCTTCACCACGGACAGGCCGATCGTGTTCGCCTACCACGGGTACCCCTGGCTGATCCACCGGCTCACCTACCGGCGGCACGGGCACCCGAACCTGCACGTGCGTGGCTACAAGGAGGAGGGCACCACGACCACGCCCTTCGACATGGTGATGCTCAACGACCTCGACCGCTACCACCTGGTGATGGACGTCATCGACCGCGTGCCCACGCTGGGTGCCACGGCTGCGGTGCTGCGCCAGGAGATGGACGACGCGCGACTGCAGGCCCGCATGTACGCCCGCGAGTTCGGCGAGGACATCCCGGTCGTCGACGAGTGGGTGTGGGACGACGCGGGAGACACCGGGACGGCCGTGGGCGGCCCGCAGCAGAGCGGGACCTCCGCGACCGGCGGTGACAACGAGTAGCCGGAGACAACGAGTAGCCGGTGACAACGAGTAGCCGGTGACAACGACATAGCCCCTGGCGGGGCGAGGGCCCCTGGCCCGCGAGGTCCCGAAAGAGGCTCGCGAGTCAGGGGCCCTGCCTTGACCAAGAGTGCTGTCAGTTGGACAGGAAGCTGCCCAGCGGACCGGTGATGGCATACGTGCAGTCGCTCTGGATGGAGCCGAACAGCACGTTGCCGGACTTGTTGAACACCGGGCCCGCCCATTCACCGCGGCCGGCGACGTCCTTGGCCAGCGGGATGCTGCCCTTGCGCGGCGTCCAGGCGATGAGGTGGTTGGGGTCCGAGCCGTCCTCGGCGATGACGATGGTGCCCCACGGGGAGACCGTGATGTTGTCGGGGCCGTCGAAGTAGCCGCCGACCGGGTAGTACTCCTTCATCGTGAGGGTCTGCTTGGCGTAGTCGTAGAACATGATCATGCCGCTGTCCTGGTCGATGCCATACCGGGCCGCCTCGGCGGCGTTGACGTACGACAGCGTGAACCACAGGCCCTTCCCGTCGGTCCAGCAACCCTCGATCTTGGGGTGCACGGTGGCACCCGGGTACTGGGCGCGCAGGTTGGAGCGCTGCGCCTGGCGGTCGGCGCCGCCGTCGACCCAGCGGACCGGGTAGGACTTGTTCAGGTCGTCGGGGGTGAGCTCCCCGTAGTGGACCAGCGCCTTGCCGTTCTTGACCAGTTGGGCGGCCTGCAGCACGCCGTCGTTCTCGCCGAACTGGCGCGCGATCCCGCGGCCGATCCGCTTGCCGGCAGGGGCGGTCCAGCGGTAGAAGAGGCCCCCGCCGGTGTCCTCGGTGATGTAGGCCTGCGTGCGGTCGGGACCGATCGCGGCGCCCTCCCAGACGGCGCGACCCCACGCCTTGATGGGCTCGGGGATCTGCTGGGCGGCGACGTCGGGGAAGACCTCGAAGACGTAGCCGTGGTCCTTCTTCGTGACATACGTCTTGCCGTCCACCGAGCTGGTCACGCTCGTGCCGGCCTTGGTGGTGTCCTCCTCGCAGGCCAGCCAGGAGCCCCAGGGGGTCTCGCCGCCGGCGCAGTTGCGGATCGTGCCGGATAGGCCGACCCACTGCTGGACGAAGGTGCCGTCCGGGCGGGTCTCGACGACCGTGTTGCCGCCCATGCCGTGGGGGACTCCGTCGTCGTAGACCGTTCCGGGGGCGAGCGGGACCGGGCGGGCGGCGTTGGCGCGGCACTCGTGGTTGACGATCAGGCGGGCGCCGCCGGGCATGTCGAAACAGCCGGTGCCGTCGAGGTTGGAGGGTGTCTTGCCGATGACCTTGCCGCCGCGGGTGTCCAGCAGCGGCTCGACGCCGATCGTGACCACGCGCTGGGCTTTGAAGCCGCGGGGCAGCGCCAGCTTGCCGCCGTCGGCGCTCGTCGACAGGTCGAACGTCGAGGGGTCGGCGACTCGGACGGGTCCGGCGAACGCGTTGCCGCCGGCCGCGATGAAGCCGACGGTCGCGGCGGTCGCAGCGGTGGCGCCGAGGAAGGAACGGCGAGAGAGGTCCATGTCAGGTGGGCCTTTCCATCAGGGGGTACGGGCGCGCGTATCCCATCAGGGCCGGGCGAACGACGCTGCTCCCGTGGGCGACGACGGTATGACGCCCAGCGGAACCTCGGGGCGAAGGAGGAGGATTGTGGGCGGGTCAAGACCTCCCGAGGGAGAACTCACGTACGAAACGGCGAAGCGGCCGCCCTGACTGGGCGGCCGCTTCGGGAAGGTCACTTCTTCGTGGACGTCGTTCTTATCCATCTTCTTGTCCTTCTTCTTCGCCATGGTCAACCTCCTCTACGTCAACTAGCTGTTGACGCAGACTGAATCACATTCACCGCCCCGACGTCAAGTAACCGTTGACACTCGGCGCGCGTGTCGCCCAGGATGGACATGTGGTCGACCCGCGCAAGCCGAAGCGAAGCCGACGCATTGTCGAGGCGTTGAGCCAGGTCGACGCCGCCCCGGACCTGCTGACGGCGCTTGATGCGGCACGGCGCGTCCGGGAAGCCGCCGAGGCCCTGG
>CAKUSI010000051.1 GCA_934678955.1 uncultured Austwickia sp.
GGTGGGGGGAGAAATTGTTGGTCGTGGACTCGGGCATTCAACCCCTCATGTCGAAAGGGACCAGCCGAGCGAGCGGCCGGACAAGATCACGGTCGTTGCTGGGTGGTGGGCGGGGCGGGTGCCCCGGTCACGCATAGGGGGTCTCGCCGGGCTGCGGTGTGCCTGGCTGTTCGAGCACCTGGTACGGCTGACCGTCGTATGTGACGGTGCCGACCAGGGTGAAGCCCGATTGTTCTGCGACCCGGACTGCGGCGGCCTTCCACTGCGGCACCGTCGTCCGGAGGCGACGGTCCTTGGCCACCGTAAGGGCATGGGCGATCGCTGCGCGACCGAGCGATGCGCCCCAGCCACGTCCGGCGTATCCCGGGCGGATCCCGATGGAGACGTCCAGTACGGTCGGGTGGCTCGGCGCGCCGGTCACCCGGGCGGCCTCGCCGAAACAGCAATAGCCGAGCAGGCGGCCGTCCGCGTCGACCACGGCCCGATAGCCCTCGTCGGGCATCTGGGCGCCGTCCTGCACGTGCCAGGCCCCCGGGGTGGGGGACATGGCGAGCGCCAGACCGTCCTCGATGGTCAGTTGGCGCACTTGCAGCGGCCCCACCGGCTCGTAGGCGTCGCCCGCCGGGCGCTGGGTGGCCGCAGTCGGCGTCTCGGACTTCCGCGCCGCCTGCCGGTCGAGGAACCGCGTCATGCGCTCCCGCTTGTCGTCGCTCTCGAACAGCAGGGCCTGGGCCGCCACGTCGAACGTGGTGGTCGCCGGCCGGTGCAGGCGCAGGGCCAGCTTCGTGAGCTCCAGGGCGCGCCAGGACTGCTTGCCGATCCGCTCTGCGAGCGCCAGGCCGGCCTCGAGCAGCTGGCCGGGTTCGTGGATGGCGTCTGCCAGTCCCGCCTCCAGCGCCGCCGGGGCCTCCAGCGATTCGCCAGTGAACAGCATGCGACGCGCCACCGGCAGACCCGCCACCTGAGCCAGCCGCCAGTTGCCGCCGGCGCCCGCCAGGATGCCGAGCGCCAGTTCGGGCTGGGCGAAGCGTGCCCGGGGAGTGGCCAGTCGAAGATCGCAGGCGAGGGCCAGCTCGCAGCCGCCGCCGAGCGCCGGACCATCGACGAGCGCGATCGTCGGCCAGCGGTGGGCCTCCAAGCGTTCGAACAGGCCGGCGTTGATGGCACGCAGCGCTGCGTCCGCGTCCCGGTCGCGCAGCTGAGCGATGTCCGCGCCTGCGGCGAACACGCCCGGGGTCGTGGAGTAGAGGACGATCACGCACGGCTCGCGGGATGCCTGCGCGAGAACTCGGTCGATCTGCTCGACCATCTCCTCGTCGAGGGCGTTGTGCTTCTCCGGCCGGTTCAGGCCGAGCAGAAGGGCAGCGCCGCGCCGTTCAGTGTGTACCAGGGCCATCTCTCACCGTTTCTTACTGGTCGAAGTCGACGGTCACTCGGTCACTGACCGGGTGGGCTTGACAGGTCAGCACGAAGCCGGCAGCCAGCTCGTTGGGTTCGAGCGCGAAGTTGATGTCCATGCGGACCTCGCCCTCGGTCACCTTGGCGCGGCAGGTGCCACAGACGCCGTTCTTGCAGGCGTACGGGGCGTCAGGACGGAACTGCATGAGCGTGTCCAGGATCGTTGCGCCGTCGCTCGGCAGGACGAACCTCTGGGACCGCCCATCGAGGATCGTCGTGACCGACGAACCCGACTGGGCAGTGGTGGTGGGCGGCGGTGCGCTGGCCTCGCCCGGCTTGCCCACGTGGAACAGCTCGCGGTGGATGTGGGCCGCGTCGGTGCCCGCCTCGATGAGCACCTCGCGGGCCGCGTCGGTCATCGGCAGCGGGCCGCAGAGGAACCAGTCGTCGATCTCCTCGTGCGACACGAGCTGGCGCAGAATCCGGCCGAGCCGATCCGCGTCGAGCCGGCCCGAGAGGATGTCCACGTCCACCGGCTCCTCGTCCAGCACGTGGATGAGCTGCAGGCGCGACGGGTAGGCGTTCTTCAGGTCCTCCAACTCCTCCAGGAACATGATGTTCAAGGTGGTGCGGTTGACGTAGATGAGCGTCGCTGTGCTGTTCGGCTCGTCCTTCAACACCGAGCTGATGATCGAGAGCACCGGCGTGATGCCCGAGCCTGCCGCGATGGCCCCGTAGTTCCGGGACGCCTGGGGGTCCAGGTCGACGGTGAAGCTGCCGGTGGGCGTCAGGACCTCGAGGGTGTCGCCCGCTTGAAGCTTCTCGGTGGCGAAGCCGGAGAAGACGCCGTTCGGGATCCTCTTGACTCCGATCCGCAGCGTGCCGCTGGACGCGGGCGCGCAGATCGAGTAGTTGCGCCGGATGTCGTCGCCGAGAGAGGACGAGCGCACGGACAGGTGCTGGCCCGGCTTGAACCGGAACTGCTCGCGCAGGTCCTCGGGAACGTCGAAGGTGACCGCCACGGAGTCCTCGGTCAGCCGCTCGACCTCGGCGACCCGCAAGGGGTGGAACGTCAGGTGCCGGCGGCTCTTGCCGGCGGGGGTCAGGTCCGTCTGGTCGGGGACCACGGTGTCAGCCATCAGATCGCCTTGAAGGAGTCGAAGGGTTCGGCACAGGAATTGCAGGTCCACAGGGACTTGCAGGGGGTGGAGCCGAAGCGGCTCACTTCGCGGGTGTTCCGGGAGCCACATCGCGGGCACGTCATCGGGGCCATCAGCGTCAGCCCGACCTTGGTCGACGCGGACGCCTTGGTGGCCCCTGGAGGGGCGATGCCGTATTCGCGCAGCTTCTCCCGGCCCTCCTCGCTGATCCAATCCGTGGTCCAGGCGGGGGAGAGGACGGTGTGGACGCGAACCTCCGCCACCCCCGCCTCCCGGACGGCCGCGGCGACATCGGCTGCGATCACCGCGGTGGCCGGGCATCCGGTGTAGGTGGGCGTGACGTCCACATCGACGGAACCGTCCTCCGCGACGCGGAGGTCACGGACCACGCCCAGGTCCCCGAGGGTGATGACCGGGATCTCCGGGTCGGGCACGGCCCGAGCGGCCGCCAGCAGGTGGTCGGCCGCCGGCACCGTCTCCGACGCGGATGCGGTGGTCACCACTCGGCCCCCGGGTGGGAGCGATGCAGGTGCTGCATCTCGGCCAGGAGGTGCCCGAGGTGCTCCGAGTGGTAGCCGCGGCGGCCGCCGCGGGCGTGCCACTCGGGCTCGGGCTGCGACAGGTCGGCCTCCGCCAGAACGCGGTTTACGTAGGTCTCCCATGCCGCCCTCAGGCCGGCCGGGTCGACGGCCACGTCGGGGAGCTGCGCCGTCAGGTCGGAGCTCTCGAAGAGCTCGTTCACGTACGGCCACACGTCCGCCAGGCCGGCCTGCATCCGCTCGCGCGAGTAGTCGGTGCCGCCCGCCAGACGGAGCACCCACAGTGTGGCGTGCTCCCGGTGGTAGGTGACCTCCTTGAGTGCCTTCGCGGCCAGCCCCGCCAAGGTCTGGTCGCCGCACTCGCGCAGGGCGGAGTAGAGCTCGAACTGGTAGGCGGAGAACGCCAGCAGGCGCGCCATGGTGCAGGCGAAGTCCCCGTTGGGCGCCTCGACCATGTGCACGTTGAGAAAATCCCAGTCGTCGCGCAGGTAGGCCAGGTCGTCCTCGTCGCGGCCCTTGCCCTCCGCCTCGCCGGCGTAGGCGAGGAGGGTGCGGGCCTGCCCGAGCAGGTCGAGGGCCACGTTCGCGATGGCGAGGTCTTCCTCGATCTGCGGGGCGTCGGCGATCCACTCGCAGAGGCGCTGCGACAGGACGAGAGAGTCGTCCCCCAGGCCCATCGCGTAGCGCGCGAGCGGGGGGAGCGTGCGGGTCTGTTCGCTCGCGATGCTCACAGGTGCTCCGCCCCTTCCGGGACGTCGTAGAACGTCGGGTGCCGGTATGGCTTGTCGATGGACGGGTCGAAGAAGGGGTCCTTCTCATCGGGGCTGCTCGCGATGATCGCGTCCGACGGGATGACCCAGATCGATACGCCTTCGGACCGACGGGTGTAGGCGTCCCTGGCGTTGTGCAGGGCCAACTGCGCGTCCGGCGCGTGGAGGCTGCCCACGTGGTGGTGGCTCAGGCCCCGCTTGGCGCGAACGAACACCTCCCACAGCGGCCAGTCCCGCCGGCTCTTCCCGGCGTCCTGCGACGTGCTCTGCTCCGTGCTGCTCATGATGCCGCCTTCGTGATGTTGCGCTGTGCCTGCTTGTCGGCGTAGGCCTGGGCGGCCTCGCGCACCCACGCGCCCTTCTCGTGCGCCGCGATCCGCTTGCGCATCCGCTGTGCGTTGCACGGCCCGTCGCCCTTTACGACCCGCCAGAACTCGTCCCAGTCGATCTCGCTGAAGTCGTAGTGCCCGCGCTCCTCGTTCCACTTCAGGTTCGGGTCGGGCACGGACAGCCCCAGCACCTCCGCCTGAGGCACGGTCATGTCGACGAAGCGCTGGCGCAGTTCGTCGTTGCTGAACCGCTTGATGCCCCAGGCCATCGACTGCGCCGAGTGCGGCGACGCGTCGTCGTTGGGCCCGAACATCATGAGCGCCGGCCACCAGAAGCGGTTGACGGCGTCCTGGGCCATCGCCTTCTGCTCGGGCGTCCCGTGCGACATGGTGTAGAGGAGCTCGTAGCCCTGCCGCTGGTGGAAGGACTCCTCCTTGCAGATCCGCACCATGGAGCGCGCGTAGGGCCCGTAGGAGCAGCGGCACAGCGGCACCTGGTTCATGATCGCTGCGCCGTCCACGAGCCACCCGACCGCGCCGACGTCGGCCCAGTTGAGGGTGGGGTAGTTGAAGATCGACGAGTACTTCTGCTTGCCGGAGTGGAGCATGTCGAGCAGCTCCTCGCGGCTCACACCGAGGGTCTCGGCGGCGGAGTAGAGGTAGAGGCCGTGGCCGCCCTCGTCCTGGACCTTCGCGATGAGGATGGCCTTGCGTCGAAGGTTCGGCGCGCGCGTGATCCAGTTGCCCTCCGGCTGCATCCCGATGATCTCGGAGTGCGCGTGCTGGGCGATCTGGCGGATCAGCGTCTTGCGGTAGGCCTCCGGCATCCAGTCCCGGGGCTCGATCCTTTGGTCGTCCTCGATCAGCCGGTCGAAGTTGGCCTGCTGCTCGGCGGAAGACTCTGCCGCAGCGGGGGTGTCGGTGTCGTAGTTACCGTACAAGGGGCTCCTCCAGTCGCTCCTTTAGTACCGAACGTTCAGTCAGTTTTTCATCGGGCCGTCAACCGTGTCAACAGCTCAGGTGGCCTCCCGATGGACCCGAGACGCCTCGTGCGGCGGTCTCAGGTGCGCTCCGCGCGGAGAACCGTGGTCGGGTCCCCGCCGCCAGGTGGGAGCAGACCCAGTGTCAGGGGCGCTCCAGAAGCAAGGCAATACCCTGACCCACGCCCACGCACATCGTGGCCACGGCGCGCCGGGCATCGCGCAGTCCGAGTTCGATGGCGGCACTCAGGGCCAACCGGGCACCGCTCATGCCCAGCGGGTGGCCGAGAGCGATCGCGCCGCCGTTCGGGTTGACATGCTCGGCGTCGTCCGGCAGGCCGAGGCCTCGCAGCACCGCGAGGGATTGCGACGCGAACGCTTCGTTGAGCTCGATCACGTCGATGTCGCCGATGCCGAGCCCGTTGCGCGCCAGCAGCTTCTTGGTGGCGGGCTCCGGGCCGATGCCCATGATCCGGGGCTCGACGCCCACCGTCGCCATCGAGGTGACGCGCGCCAGGGGCGAGAGCCCATACTTCTCCGCGGCCGCGCCGGACGCGACCAGGATGGCGACCGCCCCGTCGTTGACGCCGGAGGCGTTGCCGGCGGTGACCGTGCCATTGGGGAAGAGGGGGCGCAGGCCGCCCAGCTTCTCCAGCGTGGTGGCGCGGGGGTGTTCGTCGGTGTCGACGACGACCGGGTCGCCCTTGCGCTGGGGGACGAAGACCGGGGTGATCTCCTTGGCCATCCGCCCGGAGGCGATCGCGGCGGCGGCCCGCTCCTGGCTGCGCATCGCGAACGCGTCCTGGTCCTCGCGGCTCACCTGGAAGTCCCGGGCCACGTTCTCCGCCGTCTCGGGCATGGAATCGACGCCGAACCGCTCGCGCATGGCGGGGTTCACGAAGCGCCACCCGATCGTCGTGTCGAAGATCGCGGAGCTGCGGCTGAACGCCGACGTGGCCTTCGGCAGCACGAACGGCGCCCGGCTCATGGACTCGACCCCGCCCGCAATGATCAGGTCGGCGTCACCCGCGCGGATGGTCCGCGCCGCCAGTCCGACGGCGTCCGCGCCGGAGCCGCACAGCCGGTTGACGGTCGTGCCGGAGACCTCGACGGGCAGACCGGCCAGGAGCACGGCCATGCGCGCCACGTCGCGGTTGTCCTCACCCGCCTGGTTGGCGCAGCCGAGGATCACGTCGTCGACGGCGCCCCAGTCGACGCTCGGCAAGCTCTCCGTGAGCGCACGGATCGTGTGCGCCGCCATGTCGTCCGGCCGGACGGCGGACAGGGCGCCGCCGTATCGACCGATGGGCGTCCGCGTGCCGGCTACCAGGAAGGCATCCAAGGCATCTCTCCTGTTCGTGAGCTTCTTGCTGATCTCGACGGGACTGACATCTGCGGGTGGAAAACCGAGGTGAAGGCGAGGGTACGACCGCGAACTGACAACCCTCAGTGCAGGAGGCTGCCGCCGCCCTCCGCCCGGCGGCGCAGGCGGGGGCAGGGCCGGTAACGCCCGTCGCCGTAGTGGGCGCCGAGCGCGTCGAGCAGGCGGCACGCCCAACGGGCGCCGACCGCGTCGCCCCAGGCCAAGGGCCCCTTCGGGTAGTTCACGCCGAGCTTCATCGCCTGGTCGACGTCCTGCGGCGAGGCGACCCCGCGACCCGTGAGATCCGCCGCCTCGTTCGTGAGCATCGCCACGGTGCGGGCCACCAGCAACCCGGCGAGGTCGTCGATCACGCTGACGGCGGCGCCGCCCGCCTGGAGGAGTCCCACGACCTGCGCGAGGGCTTCATCGGGGCAGCCATCCGACGCGGCCACCGCGAAGCGGGTGGCGGTCGCGGCATCAAGAGCCAGGTCGAGCACGACCGTCGGGCGTCCCGAGGCGGCGGCGTGGGCGGTCGCCGTGGGCCCGGTCACCGGCAGGAGGATGGCGTCGCCGACCTCGGCGGAGGGTGCGTCCTGCGAGGCGACGCGCTCCACGGCGACCCCGGCCTCCGCGAGGCGCGACCAGAGCCCTTCCCAGGGCCCCCAGTCGCCGGTGACCTCGACGCGCTCCGGCGCGGGGGCGGGGGGTGCCTGGTCGGCGGAGGGCTTGTCGGAACCGTCGTAGGAGTAGAAGCCGCGGCCGGTCTTGCGCCCGAGCAGGCCCGCGGCCACCAGTTCACCCTGCGTGAGCGAGGGCATGTAGCGCGGGTCGTTGCCGTACCCCTCCCACACGCTGCGTGCGGAGGCGTAGTTGATGTCCTGCCCGATGAGGTCGGTCAGCTCGAGCGGTCCCATCCGGAAGCCTCCGGACTCCCGCAGGATCGCGTCGATGGTGGCGGGGGAGGCCACCTGCTCCTCGTACGCGCGCAGCGCCTCGCCGTAGAACGGGCGCGCGACGCGATTGACCACGAAGCCGGGGGTGGAGGCGACCTTGATCGCAGTCTTGCCCCAGGCGGTCGCAGTCAGCGCCACCCGCTCCGCCGCGTCCGGATCCGTCGTGAGACCGCTGATGACCTCGACGAGTCGCATGAGCGGGGCCGGGTTGAAGAAGTGCATCCCGACGACCCGCCCCGGGTGGCGAGAAGACACTCGGGCGAGACGATGTCCTCCAGCTCCGCAAAGAGCGAGAGCTTGACGTCGAGGCGCTCGACGGCGGCCTCGACGACCAACGCCGCCTCCGCGAGCGACGCCAGGCCCTCACCGACGGTGAGGCGCTCCCCGGCGGCGCGGGCGTCCGCGGCGTCCATCTTGCCCTTGTCGGCGAGCTTCGCCAGCGTGGCGCGCAGCTGCTCCACCGCCTGCTCCGCCCGACCGGGCGCGGCGTCGGTGAGGATCACCCGATGCCCCGCGACGGCGGCGACCTGGGCGATGCCGGCGCCCATCGTCCCGACGCCGATGACCGCGACGGTTTCGGAGGGAGACAGGGCGCTGACCATGGCGACTCCATAACGGGAGGAGATCCCTGAGATGCCGAGTTGTCCCAGGGGGTGAACGGCGCATCAATACTGACCGTTCGGTCTTGAACGATCGTGCCTCATCGTCGGCGCCCGTCCTTCGCCCTGTCAACCCGGCGACCTGCGCAGCGTGGACCTCCACCCGGTGAAGACCTGCAGCGCTTCGCCGCAGGAGGGGTGGTCGCCGACTGTCGCAACCCGTGACCGGACGCGGGTCGGGCGATGGCGACTCGTCGGTGGTCGAAGGGGATGTGACCGAACGAATGGTCAGTAAAGATGCAGCAGCCCTCAGTACAGTGGGACGATGGCGGTCAACGGGCCGCCGAACATTCGGGGCGCGACCTGCGCCCGGCCCATCAGACGCGTCGCACCCGCGACGGGTCCGGTGACGAGGAGAATCAGCCGTGTCTCAACGCTACGAGAAGATCGCGCACCTGCAGGAATTCCCGCCGGACACCCCGCAACCCAACATCTACCCGCTGAGCTGGCCCGAGGGTCCGGCCAAGATGGAGGACATCTGGCAGTCCTCGCAGCGAGAGTTGTGGGATCCCGCGAAGCTGCCCTGGGACACCTTCGACCCCGAGTCCTACAGCTGGGAGCAGCGGGAGGCCATCGCCTACTGGTGGACCCTGTGCGCCGTATTCGACGCGTCGGCCCCGCCCGTGATGGCGACGGCCTTCGTGAAGACATACGAGGACCACGAGGACGATGTCGTCCGGCGCTGCTTCTTCAGCATCACGCGGGACGAGGCCGCCCACGAGCACATGTGCAAGAACGCCATCACCCGGCTGCTGGACCACGAGGACCCGCTCACCTACACCCCGAAGACCGAACTGGGGGAGCGGCTGCAGAAGAACGTGCGGTGGCTGTTCCACAACGGCGGCCGCTACTGGGAGGGCTACAAGGAGGCGATCCCGAAGTACAGCCTTGCCGTGCTCTTCTCCTCCTTCCTGATGGGGGAGATCGCGGCGGCCACGATCTTCCACCAGATGGCGGCTGGCTGCACCGAGCCCGTGTTCCAGGAGGCGTTCCGCAGGATCGGTCGGGACGAGGGCCGGCACATGGGCATCTGCCTGGCGGTCATGGAGCGTGACTACCCAAAGATCGATGTCAGCGACCACGAGCTGATCACCAAGCAGATCCGGGCGGGCTACCTGTTCCTGTCCGCCATCCTCTTCGAGCCGCCGACGGAGTTCTGGGATCTGCCGGAGGACTTCATCACCAACCAGCGCCTCGGCGAGCAGGTGGCGCGGGAGGCGGGCTTCGCGATCCCCACCTACGAGGAGAAGCGGGAGAACTGGCGCCGGGCGATGCTCAATCTCAAGGGCGTGTTGGACCGGTACGGGATCCCGTTCCCCGCGATCCCCGAGGTGGACATCACGGGGGTCGAGGTGACCGAGGTCTCGATGGAGGACATCATTCCGGTCTTCTGACAGGGCCGCTCCGAAGATGCGCCGTGGAAAGGGCTGGTGAACCAGTGGGCCAGATCCGACTGCACCCGTCGTCCCACCTCGTACCGTGTGGCCCAGGCGACACGGTCCTTGAGGCGTTGGAGCGCGCGGGCTACGCCCTTCCCAACAACTGTCGCGCGGGGGCGTGCGGGGACTGCAAGGTGAAGGTCCGCGCGGGCGAGTTCGATCAGGGGTTCGTCCTGGACATGGCCCTTTCTCCGCTGGAGCGCGAGGTCGGCTACGGCCTGATGTGCATGGCCAAGCTGATCAGCGACGAGCTGGAGATCGAGTGGGGCACGCCCGATGCGCGACCGGCGCTGTTCCCCGCGAAGGAGGGACAGCGGTTCGTTCTCGTCGACCACGTCCAGCGGACCCCCCGCATCACGGAGCTGGTGCTCCGGCCCACGGGCGCTCCGCTGAAGTACTGGCCGGGGCAGTACGTGCGGGTCGGCGACCCCGAGCTGGGGTTGCCGATCCGCTCGTACTCCCTGGCCAGCGCTCCCCACCCTGACGGGGAGATCCGCCTGCAGATCACGCGCGTCGACGGCGGACGGACGAGCGCCTGGCTGCACGACCTGACGCCGGGAGCGGTCATCACCCTGTCCGGTCCGCACGGGACCTTCGTGGGCGACCCCTCGATCGAGACGCCGATCCTCTGCCTCGCGGCCGGCTCAGGCCTGGCGCCGATCCTGTCGCTGACAGAAGCGGCCCTGCGCCGGGGGTACGCGCGACCGGTCACGGTCATCTTCTCGGCGCGGCGCCGGGAGGACGTGTACGACCAGGGGTTGCTGCAGTACTGGCAGATGCGTCACCCGAACTTCCGTTGCATTCCGACCCTGACCCGGGAGAAGGTGGACGGGATGCGACACGGCCGCATCCCGGACATCCTGGCCGATGTCATCCCGTCGTTGCGGGAGCACACGGTGTTCATCGCGGGTGTGGAGGGATTCGTCGACGCGTGCCGGCGGGCCGCCCAGGCCCTCGGCGCCGACGACCGTCGGATCTTCACCGAAGGCTTCTACGAGCAGCCGGATCGGTAGGTCGGGTAACGGGGCCCGTGCCGCCGAAGGCGAGGAGGTGTGGGCGGACGGTGCGGCAGCTGAGCGGCATGGACATGGAGTTCCTGGCGATGGAATCCGGCATCGTGGCCGGGCACTTCGGCACCGTGGCCCTCCTCGACCCGCCGGCGGACGGCCGCACCCTGGACGTACACGTCGTGCGCGCTCAGGTCGCCTCTCGTCTCCACCTGGTCCCGGTGCTCCGGCAGCGACTCGTCATGGTGATGTGGGGGGTCGACCAGCCCTACTGGGTGGACGACGCCGCCTTCGACCTGGCGAGGCATGTCCTGGCGGTGCAGTTGCCCGAGGGCAGCGGGATGGACCGGCTCGCCGAAGCGGTCGCGGAGCTCCACCGACACCGGCTGGACCGGAACCGGCCTCTGTGGGAGCTGTACTTCATCAGCGGCCTGTCGGAGGGCCGTTCGGCCTTCTACCTGAAGATCCACCACGCGGTGATGGACGGGGCGGGGTGGTCCTCGCTCATGGGGGCGCTGCTCGATTCGGAGCCGGGTCCGGCCGACGTGCCGCCGCCCAGGAGCTGGCGACCCGAGCCGGTGCCAACGCACCTGGACCTACTCGGCATGAGCGGCTGGTCGATGGCCCGGACCTCGCTGCGCAGCATGAAGTTGGGGCTGGAGTTCATGGCCCGGGCGCCCGCCTTCGCCGCGCGCCAGGTCGCCCCGCAGCTGCAGTCCGGGGTGATCCCACTCGCCGCGCCACCGACCCCGTTCAACCGCGAGATCTCGGGGGCCCGGAGCTGCGTGCTCGTCGACATGCCCATGACCAGCGTGCACGCCGTCCGGCGAGCGGTGGACGCGACCGTGAACGACGTCGTGATGACGATGTGTGCGGGCGCATTGCGGCGTTGGCTGGCCGACCACGACGCGCTTCCGGCGCAGCCGCTGGTGGCGGTGGTGCCGGTCTCGGTGCGGGCGCGAGAGGATCGCGAGCCGCTCGGCAATCGCCTGGCCCTCGTGCGCGGCCTGTTGCCCACGCACCTGCAGGACCCCATCGCCCGGCTGGGCGCGATGCGCGAGGAGATGAATCGAGCCCGGGAACGCAGGCAGTCGCTGCCACCGCAGCTCCTGGTCGACGCGGCCGACATCGCACCACCGCTGGTGGCGGAGGCCGGGTGGTGGATCACGTCGAGGGTCATGCAGCGGGTGAACGCGTGGAACGTGATGATCTCCAACGTGCGGGGCCCCTCGGCGCCCCGATTCTTCGCGGGGGCCGAGGTCGTCGCCAACTACCCGGTGTCGGTGCTCGTGCACGGGCAGGGGCTGAACCTCTCGGTGTTCAGCATCGCCGGGCGCCTCTGCTGGGGGCTGGTAGCCGACCCCACGCTGGTTCCCGATCTGACCAGGATCGGCGACTACCTCGCCGAGGATCTCGAATTGCTCTGTCAAGCAAGCATTTTGGAGCATTGACGCAGCGTGGACGCGCGCAGTGGGTCGGGGGGAACCGAAAAGATACTCGTCAGTACCTAGACATCAGAACGTTCGGTTAGTAATACTAACGGCATCCTGCCCGGAGTGACCTAGACCACAGGCGACGTGACGGTCTCTCGCGCAGGAAAGGAGGAGTGCGAGGCATCCTGCAGCCGCCACGCGGCAGCACGGAGTCACACACCTCCGCGGCGACAGAATCGCGGGCATCCCCGGGGAGTTGTCCCACACCCAAGGGTTCCGTCACGGCACCGTCAGGGTGCGGTACGAGCCCACGACGCCCGACGCGTCCTTCGTCTCACCCGTCACCGAACGTCTCGGGCCCGCCGTACAGGTTGGCGCGCCCGGCGGGAAGGAACCGCATGCCTCCCTCCACCGAGGATTCCAGAGCGGCCAGCCAGCGCTATTACCAGGGCATGGTCCAAGCCCGGCGCAAGATCATCGTTCCGCTGGTGCTGTTGACCCTGGTGTTCTTCTTCACTCAGCAGGTGCTCACCAACTTCACGTCTGTGCTGGACGGCATGGCCTTCTCGGGAATGAGCGTGGCGTACTTGTACGCGTTCGCGCAGTTCTTCTTCGTGGTCATCCTGACGACGATCTACCGCAGCCGCATGCAGCGGATCGAGTCGGAGTACGGCCAGTTGCTGCCGACGGCCAGCGGTGAGACGGGGGAGGCCACCCGATGAGCGTTCAGTCCGCAGTCCTGTTCATCCTCCTCGTCTCCGTCACGCTCGGCATCACCTACTGGGCCGGCAAGCGCAACAAGAGCGTCGAGTCCCACCTGGTCGCCAAGGGCGGGGTCTCCGGTCGGGCGAACGGTGTCGCCATCGCCGGCGACTTCATCTCCGCCGCAACGTTCCTCGGGACGACCGGCGCGATCGCGCTCGGCGGGTTCAACGGCTTCTACCTCGCCGTCTACATCCCCATCGCCTACCTGCTGTGCATGCTGCTGGTCGCCGAACCGCTGCGCAACCTGGGGCACTTCACGCTCGGCGACGTGCTCGCGACCCGCTTCCCGGGCCAGGGCGTGCGCGCCTCGATCGCGATCTCCTCGATCATCGTGTCGTTGCTCTACATCGTCGCCCAGTTCGTCGGCGCCGCGCTCCTCATCCAGCTGCTGTTCGGCATCCCGTACTTCGTCGCGGCGCTGCTGATCGGCGTCCTGACGATGATCTACACGCTGTTCGGCGGCATGATCGCGACGACGTACATCCAGATCGTCAAGACGGGCCTGCTGCTGTCCTGCGGCGCTCTCCTGCTGGTGCTGGTGCTGATGCACTACGGCTGGAATCCGATGAACGTCTTCCAGGAAGTCGCCAACGCCACCGACAACAGGGCCCTGCTGCCGACGCGCGCCGGTGCCGGACCGCAGATCGAGCAGTTCTCGATGATCTTCGGCGTCACCCTCGGCGTCCTCGGCCTGCCGCACGTCATGATCCGCTTCCTCACCGTGCGCGACGGCGCGGCGGCCCGGACCTCGGCGGTCACGGCGATCTGGATCTTCGCCGTCTTCCTGATCACGCTCCCGGTCCTGTCGTACGGCGCCATGCTGATGGTCGGTCGCGACGCCATCCGTCAGGCGAGCCCCGGCGGCAACCTCGCGATGCCGCAGCTGTCCAACCACCTGGGTGGGGACCTCCTGCTGGCGTTCGTGTCCGCCGTCGCCTTCGCGACGATTCTCGCGGCCCTGTCCGGTCTGGTGATCGCCACGACCGGCTCGGTGACGCACGACATCTACACCAAGCTGGTCAAGAAGGGCCACGTCAACCACCACGCGCAGCTTCAGGTCGCGCGGATCGCCACCTTCGGGAGCGTCGCGGTCTCGCTGCTGATCGCGCTTGCCGCGCAGAAGCAGAACGTGGCCTTCCTCGCGACGCTGGCGATCGCCGTGGCCGCGAGCGCGAACCTCCCGGCGCTGCTGTTCACGATGTACTGGCGCAAGGCCACCGCGCAGGGTATCGCGGCCGGTATGGTGGCCGGGTTGGTGACGGCCGTCGGCATCATCCTGATCAGCCCGACCTTCCACGGGTCCGCCGAGACCGCGCTCCTTCCGTTCAGCAGCCCCGGTATCGTCTCCATCCCGCTCGGCTTCCTGGTGATGTGGATCGTCTCTCTGGCGACCCAGCCGAAGGGCGCCGATCTCGATGCGGCGAACAGGACCTTCGAGCGCATCCGGATCCAGGCGGTCACCGGCGTCGATCCCGACACACTGGAGGGAACAGCCGACCGCGAGAAGGCTGCCGCTGCTGAAGGCGGACCCCCGCTGGGCCACTGACGGCGCTCCGGCTCTGACCGCACTCAGGCCGCTCGACGGATGCCGTCGAGCGGCCTGAGTCGTCCCAGGAGGTTTGCATCATGAGATCTACGACCGACCGGGACCCGGTCCGGACCCCGCCCGCCTGGGTGGTCCGGTTGTCCGGCAGCCGGCTGCATTACGGCTGGATCATCGCCATCCTCGGCATGACCACCGTGTTCGCCTGCCTCGGCGTCGCGCGCTTCTCGCTCGGGATGCTGCTGCCGTCCATGCGCTCGGACATGAGCCTGTCCTTTACGGACATGGGCTGGATCAGCACCGGCAACTTCGTCGGATACCTCGTCGCCGCGCTGGTGTGCGGGCGATTGGTCAAGGCGTTCGGGGCTCGGGCCGTGGTGTTCGGCTCGCTCATCACGATCGCGGTGAGCCTGCTGGTGGTCGCGGCCGCCAGCGCCGTCGCGCTGATCTGGCCGGCCTACCTGATCACGGGGCTGGGCAGCGGGGCGGCCAACGTCGCGGTGATGAGCCTGGTGCCGCATTGGTTCTCCCGCCGTTGGCGGGGGCGCGCGGCCGGCATCATGGTCGTCGGGAGCGGCCCCGCGATCATGATGAGCGGGCTCCTGATCCCCGCCATCACGGACCGGTGGGGGGCCGCAGGATGGCGGCTCGGATGGGTCACCCTGAGCGCGGTGGTCTTCGTCGTGGCGATCGTCGTGGGGCTCCTGATCCGGAACAAGCCGTCGGAGCTCGGTCTGACGGTGCACACGCATCGTTCGGACACGACGCACACCGGACACCCGGCTCCGGAGCCGTCGAGCACCAACGTGATGCGCTCCGTCCTCCACCTGGGCGGCATCTACTTCCTGTTCGGGTTCACGTACGTCGTGTATGTGACGTTCATCGTGACGTTCCTCGTCCAGGAGCGGGGTCTCAGCGAGCGCACCGCCGGCTACTTCTGGTTCATCGTCGGCGCGCTCGGCATCTTCTCGGGGCCGGTGTTCGGAGCGCTGTCGGACCGGGCAGGCCGGCGGATCGGGATGGCGGCCGTGTTCGCCTTGCACGCGGTCTCGTACCTGCTGATCGGCCTCCGCCTCCCCGAGGCGGCGATCTTCGTCTCCGTGGCGTTGTTCGGGTTCGCCGCGTGGAGCATCCCGGGCATCATCGCGGCCGCCGTGGGGGATTACATGGGTCCCGCGAAGGCGGCCACCATGTTCGGCACCCTGACCGTCGTATTCGGCCTCGGACAGGCCGCAGGACCGTTGGTGGCGGGGATCATCGCGGAGCGGACGGGCGGCTTCTCGATGGCGTTCGTGATGTCCGCCGTGCTCGCAGGCGCTGCCTGCCTGCTGTCGCTGGCCCTCCGCCCGCCGCCCGCCCACGCCTCGGCGTGAGGCAGGAAGGGCCGAGGCGTGAATGCCTGAGGCGCGGACGCCTGAGGCGCGAAACGACCTTCTAGCGCCTCAGGTCCTCACCCCGCTCGCTCTACGGCTTTCCCTCGCCCTCGGGGGCCTTCGCTGCATCGGTGCTTGGCGCCGCCGTGGCGCTGGCGGGCGGTGTGGCGTCCTTGGGCGGGCTGGCGCTCTTGGCCGGCTCCTTCTTGGCTTGCGCCTTCTTGGCCGCTTCGGCCTTCTTCGCGGCCTCGGCCTTCTTGACGTCGATGGCCTTGACCGCGGCGAGGCCCTCGCGCAGGAACTTGGAGATCACCGGCCCGACCCGCTCCGGGCTGT
>CAKUSI010000052.1 GCA_934678955.1 uncultured Austwickia sp.
GAAGCACAGTAGGCCGATGCTCTGCATGAGCGCGACCGGAACGAGCTGCCAGGCGCGCGGCGCCCCGAGCAGGTAGAGAATCCCCTCACCGATGCTGCCGACGAGGGTCGGCGGAGAGAGCAGCGAGCGGATCGAGGCGGGCACCGCCAGGTTCGGGACCCACCCCCAGCCGAGGCCGGTCGCCATCGTCATCACCTGGAAGGCCGCCAGCCAGATCGCGCTCCCCCTGACCAGCCCCCACAGGTAGGCCCGAGGGGGCACCTCGCCGCGGCGATGCCGCACGGCGAGCGCCACGACCCCGATGATCGCCATCACGGCCGTCTGTTTGAAGCCCGCGGCCAGGGCCAGCGTGACGCAGCCGAGCGCGAGGTGCCCGTAGGTCGCGAGCAGCAACGAGGCGACGGTCAGCGCGATCATCATCGCGTCGTTATGGGAGCCGCCGACGATGTGCATGATCACGAGCGGGTTCAGCACCCCCAGCCAGACCGCCTGCTGGCGGCTCACGCCGACGCGTTCGGCGAGGCGCGGCAGCGCATACGCGATGACCGCCATCGACAACAGCGCCGGAAGCCGCATCGCCACCGCCGCGAGATAGGCGTTGTCGCCGGTCAACCACACGATGAAGTGCTGCACCTGGAGGGCGGCCGGCCCGTAGGGGGCGGCCGTGTAGAGCCAGAGTGGGTCCACCTGGTTCGCGTACGCGCCGGGCACGGCGATGGGTCCGGTCTGGTAGGGGTCCATCCCGCGGGAGACCACGAGCCCCTGGGCCGCGTAGCTGTACGCATCACGGCTGAACAGCGGCGGGCACCACAGGACCGGGATCGCCCAGAGCGCCCAGGTGGCGGCGGGCGCCGTGCGGGCGCCGGCGACCGGACGCAGCCGCAGCCACGTGTCGAGCAGCAGGATGATCCCGACGGACAGGACGACCGTGGCGGCGAACCGCCCCACGCCGTCCTGCAGCCAGCCGAGGCGCAGGGTGTCGACGATGGGGGCGCCGGGTGGCAGGAAGGCCGGCGTCATCGACCCCGCCGCGATGAGGAGCATCGCCAGCATCCCGCGTCGGACGAGGGAGTTGCGGACGGCGTCGACCAGCTCGGTCCAGACGCGGCCGATCGCGGAGTTTGATGTCGGGGCGCCGTGCCCGTTGGTTCGGGACACGAGCAGCGTCCCTCTCACATCCGGCTCCCTACGCTCCGTCGACCCACGACCCCACCTGCCCCGCCCGGCTACGCACCGTAGCGACGCTCCCGATCCGCGAAGGACCGCAATGCCCGCAGGTAGTCGACCCGCCGGAAGTCCGGCCAGTACGCCTCGCAGAAGTAGAACTCGCTGTGCGTGCTCTGCCAGAGCAGGAAGCCCCCGATCCGCTGCTCGCCGGACGTGCGAATGACCAGGTCAGGGTCGGGTTGGCCCTTAGTGTACAGGTGGATGGTGATGTCCTCGACGGTGAGGGTCTCGGCCACGTCGCCCAGACTTCGCCCCGCGGCCGCGGCTTCCCGCAGCAGCGAGCGGACCGCGTCGGTGATCTCGCGGCGCCCCCCGTACGCGACCGCGACGTTGACGACCAGCCCCTCCACGTCGGCCGTGGTCGCCGCGCACGCGTCGAGCCGCTCGGCGGTCTGGGGCGGAAGCACGCCCCGCGCTCCGACCACGTTGACCCGCCAGCGCCCGGCGGCAGCCAGGTCCGCGACAACGTTTTCGATGATCTTCAGCAGCGGCCGCAGCTCCTCCTCCGGCCGTGCGAGGTTGTCGGTGGACAGCAGCCACAGCGTGACGATCTCGACGCCGACCTCTTCGCTCCAGCGGAGGAACGGGACGATGTTGTCGGCGCCGGCCTGGTGACCGTGGGCGGTGTCGGCGCCCTTCTCGCGGGCCCATCGCCGGTTGCCGTCGAGCATCACACCGACGTGTCTCGGCATCCGCTCCGGTCGCAGTCCCGCAGCGAGCTGACGCTCGTACGCCCCGTACAGCAGGTTCCTCAGGCCCACGCGCCCTCCCGCTCGACCGTGCCGCCGCCCCAGGTCGGGCCGTCCCGGCCCGTGGCAGACCCACGCTACCCGTCGGCGGGCCGCGGAGAGCGGCAGCCGCGAGATGTAGCAAGCACGTTGGGCCGCAGCGCAAGCCGGGGTCAACCGCGAGGCAGCGCAGACCCGTTCTGATGCTCGGCGCGGCGCTCCTGCACCTCGCCTGCGTCGTCTTCCCCCGCGCCGATCTCAACGCCGCGGTCCCCGCGCTCCCGCGCGCCCGGGACGTCGCCGGGCCGCGGCGGGCGGGAGACCACGTCCTGGTCGGCCTCTGCGGACTGGCGCTCGGCGTCGAGCTCCTCGCGGTATTTCACGTTGCGCAGCCGAGAGTTCATGTTGCGCATCAGCAGCCACAGCGCGCAGGCCAGCAGGAAGAACGCGAGGAACCCCCCGATCCCGCCCGAGACGGCCTGGTTGCTGGAGTTCAGGGCGTGCATGGGGCCTCCTTCACCACGTCGTACGCGGGCCGAGCGCGTTTCGAAGCCAGCCGGCGGGCCAGCTCGTCGGCCTGCGCCGGCTCGCCGAGCCCCGCGAAGAGATCGTCCTCGCCGTCCGCGATCGGCACGTAGCTGATCGCGGCCTCGAAGTCCTCCACCGGCCATACCTCGCGCTCCACCTCCGGGGGCACCGCGAACCACCAGCCGTCGGGATCCACCTGCGTCGCGTGGGCCCGCAGGGCCTCGTCGCGCTGCCCGAAGTAGTCGGCGCACGGCACCTGAGTCGTCATCGTCCGCTCGGGAAAGAGCGCGCGCCGCTCCAGCCACGGCTCGAACGGGGACTCGATCCCCCGCTCCACCAGCGCCTCGTGGAAGGCCATCAGGCGGCCGTGGCCGATCGTCTGGTTGTAGTAGAGCTTCAGCGGCTGCCACGCCGGGCCCGCGTGCGGGAAGCGTGTAGCGTCGCCCGCGGCCCGGAATGCCTCGATGCTGACCTGGTGGGTCATCACGTGGTCGGGGTGCGGGTACCCGCCGAGTTCGTCGTACGTGGTCACCACGTGCGGCCGGAACGCGCGGATCACCCGGACCAGCGCCTCTGTGGTGACCTCCAGCGGCTCGAGGGCGAAGCAGCCGTGCGGCAGGGGCGGCAGAGGGTCGCCCTCGGGCAGGCCGGAGTCGACGAACCCGAGCCACGTGTGCTCGACGCCGAGCGCCGCGGCGGCCCGCGCCATCTCGTGCCGGCGGTATTCGGGCAGGTCGCGCAGCAGATCCACGTCCTCCTTGAGCCGCGGGTTCAGGATGTCGCCCCGCTCGCCCCCCGTGGCGGACACGACCATGACCCGCGCCCCTTCGGCGACGTAGCGCGCCGAAGTGGCCGCCCCCTTGCTCGACTCGTCGTCGGGGTGGGCGTGCACCGCGAGCAGACGCCACTGGGTGAGGGCGGCCTCCGGGGTCTCCGAACCGCCGGCCGCCCTCATCGGGACGTCCTGCGGCGACGCGACGCGCAGCGACGCCTCGGCCGGATCACTGGTTGCCTGATGTGCCACACAGGACCTCTCGTCGAATGTGCCATGCGTGGTGACGTGCCACGCGATGGTGATGCCCCTTTGGGTTGCCCCCTCAGCCTCGCACGCCCGCGGCGGGAGGCTGCGGGCCGGGCAGCCGCACGACTGCCCAGGGCGAGCATAATCCCGCAGCGACCGGTCAGCGCGCTCAAGCAACCGGTCGGCGTGTGGCCCGACCGGTCACCCCGGCCCGGCGGTCAGAAAAGGAAACACCGTCAACTCTCCCATCGGACGCGCGCCGCCTTCCGTGAGGTCTCGGAGGATGCCTCGGAGCCCGCGCGACGTGCGCTGCGGCGGAGGGGATCCGGGCGCGCACTAGGGTGGCGGGGTGGACCTCCCCCGACCAGCCCCCGGCCGCGCCCCGATGTGGATCCTCGCGACTCTCGGCATCGTGGTGCTCACGGTGGGGGCGATCTGGTGGGGTCTCGCGGCGACCGTGGGCAAGCCGAACTGGATGGACGTGGCCTGGAACGTCACGGACGACCGGACGATCGAGGTGAGATACCAGGTCAGCAAGCCGCCCGACATGACCGTGCGATGCACGATCGAGGCCCAGGGGGAGGACCACGCGCTGGTCGGCACCGCTGACGTCGTGATCGGCCCGCAGGGCACGCGAGAGACGCTGCACAGCACCACCCTGCGCACCACGCTGCCCGCGGTCCGCGGAGGGATCCGAACCTGTCGGGAGATCCCCGCCGAATGAGGGTGCCTCACCGGCCTCTCATCGCCTTCGCCGTGACCCGCGGGTGAAATCGCCGTATAGTTGGATGCTTACCAGAGGCCCGGTCTCGTACCGGGCCTTCGAATGTCGGGCCTGACGCGGGCGTTCCCCGCGGTGCGGGCCCGCCTCTGTCGTGCCCCCGGACGGCCGCGCGCTCGCTGCCCGCCCCGCCGGGGCACGACAGTCGCCACACACCCGCGCCGAGGTCCGGCGCGGATTCACGCATCAAGGAGCGACACCGTGTCCGACACCACGACGCCGTCGGCGAGCTTTCTCACCCAGGAGGCGTACGACCGGCTCTCGGGCGAGCTCGATCACCTTCGCGGGCCGGGACGCGTCGAGATCTCGCGGCGGATCGAGGCGGCCCGGGAGGAAGGTGACCTGCGCGAGAACGGCGGGTACCACGCGGCCAAGGAGGAGCAGGGCAAGATGGAGGCCCGCATCCGCCAGCTGACGCAGCTCTTGGAGCACGCGATCGTCGGCGAGACGCCGCCCGACGACGGCGTCGTCGAGCCCGGCATGGTCGTGACCATCGACATGTTCGGCGACGAGATCCGGTTCTTGCTGGGCAGCCGCGAGATCGCCGGCGAGGACCTGGAGGTCTACTCCGAGAAGTCCCCCATCGGCGAGGCCATCATGGGCAAGAAGGTCGGCGACGAGGCCACCTACCAGGCCCCGAACGGCAAGGACATCACCGTCAAGATCCTCAAGGCCACCCCGCACCGCGGCTGAGCCCGCCGGTCCCTCGCGACCTGCGCAGGCGCACGAAATGCGCGCGCCACACGAAGCGGCGCCCCCGAGCGATGGGGGCGCCGCTTGGAGTCTGTGTGCGCTACCGCGGGTCGCGGACCCGCACGTATGGAGTCTGTATGCGCTACCGCGGGTCGCGAACCCGCACGTAGGGAAGCACGGCGTGAATGATCGGCCCGATCGCGAGGGCGTACAGGACGGTCCCGACGCCGAGGTTCCCGCCGAGCGCGAAGCCGATGGCGACGACGCTCACCTCGATCGAGGTCCTGATGAGCCGCACCGAGCGGCCGGTGATCCGCACCAGCGCGGTCATCACCCCGTCGCGGGGGCCGGGGCCGAGCCGGGCGCCGATGTAGACCGCCGAGCCCACGCCGTTGACGACGACGCCCGCGACGAGCATGGCCAGCTGCGCGGGCACCGAGCCCGGTCGCGACACCAGGTGCAGCGTGAGGTCCAGGACGGGCCCGATGACGAGCGCGTTCAGGATGGTGCCGATGCCGGGCCGCTCCCGCAGCGGGATCCACAGCAGCAGCACGAGCACGCCGATGATGACCGACCAGGCGCCGACCGTGAGCCCGAAGTGCAGCACAAGTCCCTGGCTGAGGACGTCCCACGGCAGGACGCCCCAGCCCGCGGCCATCATCAGACCCTCCCCCACCCCGAAGAGGACCAGCCCGGCCATCAACTGGGACATCCGCGGGGCGGGCCGATGGCGCAGCGGAATATGCGCGAGCGCGGGACGGGTGGGCCCGGCCTCGGCGCCTTCCGGCGCGCCGGCGGCGGGGGGTGACGGCACGGCGAGAAGGGTAGTCCCCCGGTGGCGCGCGCAGGCCTGCGCGACCAGGCGCCGCCTCGCGGGGCGTGTGAGACTGCCCTTCATGTGGGACGTATGGGGCAGGAGCGGGCTGGACGCGCGGAATCACATGGTCGAGCCGGGCCAGGCGCTGCCGGGGCGGGCGGAGGAGCTGCCCGGCATCCCGGCCCGCCACGAGGTCCTCGGCGCGCCGCTGCGCGGACCATGGCCGCTGCCCGGCGGCGGCAGCGCCGACGTGCTGTATGTGGCGATGGGCTGCTTCTGGGGCGCCGAGCGCATCATGTGGGAGCTGCCGGGGGTGGTGTCCACGGCGGCGGGCTACATGGGCGGGTACACCCCCAACCCCACATATGAGGAGGTGTGCAGCGGGCGGACCGGGCACGCGGAGGCGGTGCTGGTGGCCTACGACCCGGGGATGACCTCGGCCGGGCAGATCCTCAAGGCGTTCTGGGAAAACCACGACCCGACGCAGGGGATGCGCCAGGGCAACGACATGGGGACGCAATACCGGTCGGCCATCTACTGGACGACCCCGGAGCAGGAGGAGGCCGTTCGGGCCACGTACGACTCCTTCGCGGGCGTGCTGCGCCGCGGCGGAGTGAGCGGGTCGATCACCACCGAGATGCGCCAGGCCGGGCAGGGGCTCGACCTCGCGGATCCCGGCTCGGGCACCGGCGTCGTGGACGGCCAGGCGGGCGGGTTCTTCTACGCGGAGGACTACCACCAGCAGTACCTGCACAAGAACCCGCGCGGCTATTGCAACCACGGGCCCAACGGGTTCACCTGCCAGGTTCCGGCCCTCTGAGGCCACGGGCCATCTGACGCCTCGCGAGGCCTCGGGCCTGACGCCTCGCGCAGTCCTCGATGCGCGGGGCGGCCTGGCCCGTGTCGGTGCTGGTCTGTACGGTCGTGCGCAACGCATCGACCAGGAGGAAGACCCCATGTCCGAGCCCATCAAGGTCGGCACCACCGGCGACGTCCCCGAGGGCGGCGCGCTGTTCGTGCCGGCCGACGTCAACGGCACCGGCGCCCCCATCTCCGTCTTCCGGTGGGAAGAGAAGCTCTTCGCCCTGGACGACACGTGCACCCACGCGGAGGCGTCCCTCGCCGAGGGCTGGGTCGAGGACTGCCAGGTCGAGTGCCCGCTGCACGGCGCGGCGTTCGACCTGCGTTCTGGCGATGCGCTGTGCCCCCCGGCCACCCAGCCGGTGGCCACCCACAAGGTCGAGCTGCGCGGCGACGAGGTCTGGCTCTACCCGGGGACGCCGGCGACCGACGCCTAGGACGCACGGCAGATGTCTGTCAGCTCGCGCTGAGCTGACCTCCCAGCCACTCCTGCTGGTCCTGCAGCCGCACCAGCACGGCGCGCAAGGCCTCCTCGCGGCGGGTCAGTTGCTCCGACATCCGGCCCTGGTCGCGCGCCTGATGGGCGCTGGAGGGGGCATAGGTGGCGAACGGGTTCGGGCTCTGCGCGGCCCGCGCCGCGGCGTACGCCTCCCAGGTTGCCCCGTCGGCGTCCGCCGCCACCCCGGCCAGCGCCCGCGCCGAGGCGCTGAGCTGCGCCTGGGTGCCCTTGGCGTCGCGCTCGAAGGCCGCGCTCAGCTGTGCCGCGTGGAACGCGGGCAGGCCGGCCGCGTCGCGGTGCACCCCGGGCAGGCCGGTGCGCGCCTTGGGCGTCCCGTCTGCGCCCAGGGCTTCGTCCGGCGTCGCCCCGAGCAGACCCGAGCCGAGCACGCCGGCACCGGGCGTGCTCGAAGCGGGCGCACCGGAACCCTGCGCGCTGCCAAGCGCCGCCGGAAGCCCGAGCGCGCTCCATACCGCAGCGGCGGTCGCCGGAGCACCCGCGGACTGGGCGGTGGTCACGACCCCCGCGGCCGCCGCGACGAGTTGCCCGGCCCGGTCGACGGTCTCGCTGCTGAGTCGCTGGACCCCGACGTGGAACACCCGTCCGGCGTCGGCCGCCCGCACCTGCAGATCCACGCCCGGAAGGACGTCCGGCACCAGCCGCTGAGAGGTGCTCACCAGCGCCGCGGTCTCCCCCTGCCGCTGCACCTCCAGCAGCGTGTCTCTGCCGCTGACGAGGGGCACGACGCGGCCCAGGATGGACGACGTGGTCGGGGGGTTCTCCCCGTTGAGGATCGTCACGCTGCTCGACCGTCCGCTGGTCAGCGACGTGATGTGCAGTTGGACCGTGCCTGCGCCCACCGGGGCCACGGTGGCGCGCACGTCCAGGTTCGCCTGGTTGATCGACGTGGCGACGTCGGTGATCGTCGGGAACCGCCCGACTTCGATCACGGTGGCCTGCTCCTGCGCGGTGCCCAGGTGCTGGATCAGCCCGATGGTCCGCTCGGTGCCGTCACCGAGGGCCGCATCGGGCGCGAAGGACTGCGCGGTGACCGCCGTGCCCGAGGCAGCGGCCGACAAGACGCGTACGGAGGCGATGCCCGCGGGCGCGTCCGGTGCGGCCAGGACGCTCGCCAAGGTCGGCGCGTCGGAGACGACCACGCGGGGCGCGGTCGCACCGCCCGGCGCGGCCACGTCGGCCGCTGCCCGGCCCAACGCCGCCAGGGACGCCCGCAGCGGCGAGACCGTGGATTCCAAGGACGGCGCAGACGCTGTCGGCTCCGGACCGGTGATGGCGCCGAGGATCAGATCCGAGGCCCGGACGGCGACCGGAACGTCGCCGGACGTCAGCCGCTGGAGCAGATCCTGCACCCCGGTCGCGATCTGGCTGTAGGCCGCGCTGCTCTCGGCGGCCCGTGAGAGCTCCGCGAGCTGGCCACCCAACAGGGCCGCGGCCCGAGGCCCTCCGTCGGCGACCGCGCCGGCAGGACCTCCCGCTTGTGCGGCCAGCCGGTCGAGAACGGCGCTGACGGTGCCTGCCAGCGCGGGCAGCAACCGGTTGGCGGTGTCCAGGTGGCCGGCGAGCGCGCCGGTGGACACCGTGACGTCGTGTCCCGATGCGGTCGCCACCCCGAGCGCGCCGGAGGCACCGTTGAGGGTCAGCGGGCGCATCCCCGCGCCGGACACCAGCGCGCGCCCGTCGACGAGCACGTCGACGGCGCCGCCCGCGCCAGGCTGGGCCGTCGCCCCGGTGAGCCGGGAAAGAGCGCCGATGAGGTGGTCGCGCTGCCAGACCGTGGCCTGGGCCGCGGTGCCGCCATCCCGCGCCGCGTGCTGAATGCGCCCGTTGAGGTCCGCGACGCGATGCGCCACGTCATTGGTCTCCGCGACCGCCCGCTCGGCGGCCGAGGTCGCTGCCGCCGCCTGGTGCTGCACCGCCCTGGAGAGGCGTCCGACGGCCGAGAGCGCCTCTGCGATCTCCCGGGCTCGTTCCTCCGGGGTGAGGGTCCTCGTCGCCCTCGCCGTCGCCGTCGCCTCTTCGGCTCGACGCGGCTCGTCGGCGCGCGCCTCGCTGGGCCGGTCGCCCGGCGCGCGGCGGTCCGCGCTCCGGTCCGCGGCCCGTTCTGAGGCCGGATCCGCGCCTCGATCTGTGGCCCGATCGACCGGCCGCGTCGCGGGGAGCGGACTCTCGTTCTCCGCCGTGGCCTGCGCGTCGATGGCGTCCTGGGCGATGAGGTCCCGGGTCAGGGCAGCCTGCTCGGCCGCCTTCAGGGCGCGCTCCCTCGCGGCCTGCGACGCGCGGGACGCCTTCGCTCCCTCCAAGAGGTCCAGGTCAGCGGCGACGCGGGCGTCGGGGCGCCGGGCGGCGCGATCCTGCTGCGGCCATACGTTCGCGAGGCTGGCCGTCGCAGCGCTCCCCGGCTCGGCGAGTGCGCGGTCGACCGTCGTGACGCCGCTCCGGCGCGCCTCGAGCAGACCGGTCACCGCCTGCGCCCGCAAGGCAGCGGGCGAGAGTGCGGCGTTGGGTGTGGGCGCCGGTGGCTGGGCCGTGATCCGTGACGCGGTCCCGGACGCGGTCCGCGAGGCCGTGTCCTGCTCGGCGCGTGCGCCGAGGCGGCTCGGCGACGGCACCCCGATGACCGGGGGCACCCGGGGCCCGATCGGTTCGATCGGCGTGTTCGCGTACGACATGGGAGTACTCATCCGTGAGTGGGGGCCTCTTGCGCCCCGTGCCAGCTGTCCGATAGCGCGTACGGGTGGGCCCGGGAGGGACACCTCCCGTACATCGACCCCATCGGCAGCCGCGGCGCAGGGATGAGCCGTTCAGGCGAGGGCGTCCGCGTCGCTCCTTCGATGGGAGCGTTCGGACTAAGAGTCGCCGGAGCCTTGGAGTTCCACCAGCGCCGCCAGGAGCTCGGCGTGGATCGCGCTGTCCCGCACCGCGACCCGCACCCACGTGGGACCGAGCCCCGGGAACGTCTCCCCGCGGCGCACCGCGAACCCTCTCGCCGCCAGGGGCTCCCGCACCGAAGCGTCCCCGCACCGGGACGTATCCAGCAGGAGGAACGGGGCGCGCGCCGGGGCGACATACGCAATCCCGGCGGCCTCCAACCGGCGCTGCAGGTCCTCCCGGGCGAGTTGCGCGTCCCGCGCGACGCGCGCCGATTCGGTCGCGGCCCGCTCCCCCAGGCAGGCGAGCACGGCCCGCAGCGCGGGCGTCGAGACCGACCAGGGTGGCTGCTGCGCGGCACACTGCGCCACCAGGTCGGGGTCGCCCACCAGGTATCCCACACGTAGGCCCGCCAGGCCCCAGGTCTTGGTGAGCGAGCGCAGCACCAGCACCCCGGCCATGTCGGGGCCGATCAGGGTCTCCGGCTCGCCGGGGACCGCGTCCATGAACGCCTCGTCGACCACGAGCGCCCGCCCCGGACGGCGGAGCTCCCGCAGCGCGGCGGCCGGGTGCAGCACCGAGGTGGGGTTGGTCGGGTTGCCGACCAGGACGAGGTCGGCCGACTCGGGGACACCTCCGGGGCCCGGACCCGCCAGGCGGAACCCCTCGGAGGCGGACAGCAGCACACGACGTACGTCTCGGCCCGCCGCCCGCAACGCGGCCTCCGGCTCCGTGAACTGCGGGTGCACGACGACGGGGGCGCGCGCGGGCAGGCCGCGCGCGATGAGCGTGAACGCCTCGGCCCCTCCCGCCGTGAGGAGGACCTGATCCACTTCGACGCGAAGGTGGCGGGCGAGCGCAGCAGTCGCCGGTCGGGGGTCGGGGTAGGCGGCCCAGTCCGCGTCGGCGGTCACGGCCTCGACCAGCCAGGACGGCGTCCGGGCCGGGCGCACGTTCACCGCCAGGTCGATCAGACCGGGTGCGACGTCGCGGTCGCCGTGGTGCCCCAGGTCGACGTCGACCGGATGCCCCAGGTCGACGTCGACCGCGTCCCGCTCCATGCGCGGCATCCTCGCAGACGGCTCCGTGGGGCTTCGGTCAGCCCAGCGAGGTCCGCAGCGCGGCGATCTGCGCGGCGAATTCGGTGAGCCAGGCCTCGGCGTCCTCCGCTTCGACCGCATGGGCAGCGTCGCGCGCACGGTGTTCGCACAGGTCGTACGCCAGCGTGCTCAGCTGGTCGAGCGCGCAGGCCGGCCCAAGGTCCCGCACCAGCTCTGTCGGCGCGCCATAGGTGTTGGGCAGTAGCTCGGCACACCTCTCGGCCGCCGCGCGCAGCGCCGAGGCATGACAGAGCGCCCGGTCGAGCGGCAGCGTTCGCCACCGCTCGCCCAGGCGCTCCAGTTCCGTGCGGATGCCAGCGGGCACCGGGTCGACGATCCCGACCCGGAACGCGTCGTCAGGGCGCCGGCGCGAACGCGCGGTCACCCCGACATCGTGTCTCAGTCGCGTCCCATGAGCTGCGCGATCAGGCGCAGCAGCTCGAGGTAGAGCCAGACGACCGTGACGATCAGGCCGTGCGCAAGCAGCCAGGAGTACTTCTCCGGCAGCTGCGCGGCGACCGCGTTGTCGATCGAGTCGAAGTCCATCGCCAGGGAGTAGGACGCCAAGCCCACCGCGAAAACGCTGACCAGAATCGACATACCCGAGCCGAAGCCGAAGAAGCCCCAGCCGCTGTTCGCGCCGAAGATCCAGGCGGCCACGAAGTTCGCGACCGCGAAGATCAGGTAGCCCATGATCGCCAGCCCGAAGATCCGGCGGGACTTGCTGGTCACCTTGACGACCCCGGTCTTCCAGCCCGCGAACATCGCCACGAAGACGCACAGGGTGGCGATGATCGCCGTGGAGACGACGCCCGGGCCGAACGCATTCGCGTAGACGCTGGACACGGCACCGACCAGCACGCCCTCGAACGCCGCGAACGCGACGATCAGCGGCACACTGATGGTCTTCTTGAAGGCGATGAACAGGCCGAGGCCGAGCGTGACCAGGATGGCCGGCAGCAGCAGCATGGCAGCCGTCGAACGCGGCAGGAGCAGCCCAGTGACCCCGGCGCCCACGAGCACGAGGGCGAAGAGACCCAGGAACTTCATGATGACGTCGTCGAACGTCACGCGGCCCATCGCCACCGGGCCGGCGGAGGGCGCCGAGTACATGCCCTCGAGCTGGTCGGAGGTCACGTCCTGGGGACGCTGGCCATACCCCTGCTGCGGGTAGCCCTGTTGGCCGTACGGCATCCCCTGTGGGGGTGCCCCGTGGGGCGAAGAGGAGCGGTTGCCGAACGTGGCGTAACCGCCCTGGGAGATTCCCTTGTCGATGCGGTCAAAGACCGGGTTGCTCATGAACGTGGGCCTTTCGGTCCGTGGGTGGGGCTGTGCGGGTGCGCCCGGACCGAGGCCCGGGACAGACAACTCTGTCTGTGTAGACGCCGTCGGACCGGGCATTGTTCCCGGCCGACCCCGCCTTCTCGCGCGGCATTCGGCCGGGGGACTTCCGCGCGACGCGCTTCGGCCGCCTGCGCAAGGACATCCGCGCACCACGCCGAGGAGTCGCTGTGGTGCCCCCGACGGGAGTCGAACCCGCACGTCGGCCATTTTAAGTGGCGTGCCTCTGCCGGTTGGGCCACGGGGGCAGCACCAGGCTAACCAAGGGCGGCCGCGATGCTAACCAAGGGCAGCCGCGATCGCGGCGTCCAGCATCGGCTCGGTGAGCCGCCCGGTGAAGGTGTTCTGCTGGCTGACGTGGTAGCAACCGACCAGCCGCGCCGGCGTCCCGTCGGGGCGGGCCAGCGGCGCCACGACGCCGTGCCCGAACTTTGCGGCCTGACCCCGCGGGACCTTCCAACCCGTGCGGCGCAGCGCGCCCAGGGTCGCGGTCCAGCCGATCTGCCCGAGGGCGAGCAGGCCGGTGAGGTGGGGGGCGAGCAGCTCCAGCTCGCGGTCGAACCACGGCGCGCAGGCGGCGCGTTCCTGCGCGGTGGGCTTGTTCGCGGGCGGCGCGCAGCGGACGGGGGCGGTGATCCGCACGCCGCGCAACTGGAGTCCGTCGCCCGCGTGGTGGCTGGTCGGTCGGTTCGCCAGGCCGGCGCGGTGGAGCGCCCCGTAGAGCCAGTCCCCGCTCCGGTCCCCGGTGAACATCCGGCCGGACCGGTTGGCCCCGTGCGCCGCGGGCGCCAGCCCGACCACGAGGAGCCGCGGCGCGTCGTCGCCGAACGAGGGCGCGGGCCGACCCCAGTACGGCTGGTCGGCGTACGCCTTGCGTTTGGTGGCCGCCACGTCGTGGCGCCAGGCGACCAGCCGCGGGCATGCCGCGCATACGCTCACGCGGGCCTGCAGTTCGTGCAGGTCCGCCGATGCTGCGGCGAGGGAGGCGACATCCTCCGGCGAGCGGGCCGCCGGGGTGTCGCTGGTGGCGGGGTCCCCCGGCCACCCGGTCCCCGGGGGCACCGGGGAGGGGAAGTGGCTCCCGGTCACGGGGTGCGGCAGCATCACCGCCCCATCATGTCCCGCGCTCGCTGCGCCCCGAACGCGGCTCAACGCGAGGCCAGGTCCTGGGCGATGCCGTCGAGCAGGTCGTGGACGCTGGTCACCACGGGAATCTCTCCGGCGGCCACCCGAACGCGCTCCACGATGGTCCCCCAGATCAGCGCGCCTGCGGCCATCACGTCGACCCGGCCGGGGTGCATGTAGGGCAGCGCGGCCAGCTCCTCGCGCGACATCGCCGCGAGCGACGCGCACGCCTCCAACGTCTGCGCGCAGGTCAGCTCGGCCAGGTGGACCCGGGCGTCCGCGTACTCCTCCAGCGCCAACGCGTGCGCCGTCAGGGTCGTGACGGAACCGGCCAGCCCGACGAGGGTCCGTACCCCGTTCAGCCCGACCGCGGCCTCCACCCGGTCGAGCGCCACGTGCGTCTGCGCGCGCACCGCCATGGCCTCGGCGGCGCTCGGCGGCGCCGACGCCAGGTGGCGTTCGGTCATTCGGACGCACCCGAGGTCCATCGAGATCGCCTGCCGCATGGCCCGTGCCCCGCGGACGAACTCCGTCGACCCGCCGCCGAGGTCCACCACCAGGTACTCGCCGCCGAAACCGGCCGCCGCGACCGCCGCCGTCGCACCGCGGAACGACAGCTCGGCCTCCTCCCGCCCGGTGATCACCTCGGGCGCCACGGCCCGCGCCCCGAAGCACGCCCGGACCCCCTCGACGAAGTCGGCCGCGTTGCGGGCATCCCTCGAGGCGGACGTCGCGACATACCGAATCGCGTCGACCTCCCACTCCTCGCACACGCGGGCATACTCCGCGCTCACCGCGAGCGCTCGCTCCAGCGCCTCCGGCGCGATCCGCCCGGTGACGTCGACGCCCTGGCCGAGGCGCACGACCTCGGTCCGGCGTACCCGGTCGACCAACCGCCGCGCGTCGAGGCGTTCCGCGATCAGCAGTCGCAGCGAGTTCGTGCCGCAGTCGATGGCGGCGACGCGCCTCACGCAGGCCCCGGGCCGGACGAATCGTCGAGCGCCTCGACGCACGGACCGGCGGCCCACCAGTCGTCGAGCATTGCCAGCGCCTCGTCGCCGAGCGGGTTGACGCCCGGACCGGCAGCGAGGGCGTGCGCGACCAGCACGTGCAGGCACTTGACGCGGGTCGGCATCCCGCCGGCACTGACGCCGTGTAGCTCGGGCACGTCGCCGAGCGCGTCCCGGCGGGCGAGGTAGTCGCGGTGCGCCGCGACATACGCCGTCGCCAGCTTCGGGTCGTCGGCGAGCCGCGCAGTCATCTCGCGCATCACGCCGGTCCCCTCGAGCGTGGAGATCGCGCCGGTCAGGCGGGGGCACGTGGCGTAGAACGTCGTGGGAAACGGGGTGCCGTCGTCCAGGCGGGGGCGGGTGACCAGCACGTCGGGCAACCCGCAGGCGCATCGATGCGCGACGCCGACAACCCCGCGCACCGGCCGGCCCAGCTGGGCGGCGCAGGCCGCGAGATCGGCGGCGGTGGCGGGCGGGTATGGATCTCCCTGCGGCGCGCCCATCAGCGCCCGCCGTCCCCCGGCGGGTCGGGCGGGGCGCCCCGGCGCCCGTCGATCGTGGTCGTGCCCCGGTCGAGCCCGTCGGTCAGCACGATCGAGTTCCACATCTGCCCGTACCAGGGCCGCTGATCGTCGTCCACGCCGGTCACCACCGAGCCGATCACCGTGCCGGCCTGCGTCTGCGCGACCTGGTCGGCGCCCAGGATGATGTATGACACCTCGCCCGGCCGCACGAACTTCAGCCGGTCCCTTGCCTGCTGCTCGACGTAGGCGTCGTCGGTCCAGCGCCGCTTTTCCTCCTCCAGGGCCCGGACATGGTCCTGCGCCGCGCCCACCTCCTGACGAAGGCTCTCCAACTGTCGGCGCTGATCCACCCAGGAACGGAAGGTCGGGACCAGCATGAGCGCCATCAGCAGCACGACCGCGCCGAGGATGGCCAGCCGACGCGTCGACGCCTTCGCACGGAGGAACGGTTCGGCGAACCGGCGGGCGGGCTCGGCGCGCCGCAGGATGGGCGCCTCGCTGCGCGCTGCGCCGGCCGGTCGACGGCTTTCCTGGCGGCCGCGCGACCCGGCGGGACGGGCCGACGCCGCAGGCCGAGCGGTCCCGCTCCGGCGGGCATGGCCACTCACATCGCCGCCTCTGCGCTCTCGAGCCGCCACGTTCACCCCCTGGTTCGCCTCGCCCGCGCGGCGGGCACGTCCAAGCCTCTCACCTCGCGAGCACCCCGCCGCCGAGGCGAGGCCTCGTGTCCCCGTGTACCCGTGTCCCGAAGCGCCCTCTCGCCCGCCCCTGCCGTCCGCCGCCCCCTCCCGCCCGTGGGCGGCAAACGTACGCGTCCGCGCAGGCCCCCGTCGCCAGTTCCCGCCCACGGGCGGCAAACGTACGCGTCCGCGCAGGCCCCGTCGCCAGTTCCCGCCCACGGG
>CAKUSI010000053.1 GCA_934678955.1 uncultured Austwickia sp.
GCGCTCGGCGATTACGGCGAGCGGGCGGCCGTCCGGCATCTGCAGCACCAGGGGCTCGTGATCCTGGCACGCAACTGGCGGTGCGCCGAGGGTGAGATCGACATCGTTGCGCGTGAGGGGGACTGCCTGGTCGTCTGCGAGGTGAAGACCCGCCGGACGATGGACTACGGGGCGCCGGTCGAGGCGATCACCTGGCGCAAGGCTGCCCGGCTGCGTCGTCTCGCCGGCTGGTGGATCGAGGCGCAGCCTGAGCTGACCAGCGTGACCTGTCGCGTCCGCGTCGACGTCGTCGGCGTGTTGCTGCCCTACCGCGGCGCGCCGCAGATCGAGCACCTCGCGGGGGTGTTGTAGGTGGCTCTCGGACGGACCTGCGCGATCGCGTTGAGCGGGCTGGAGGGCGCCATGGTGCACGTCGAGGCGGACATCGGCGGCGGCCTGCCGACCTTCCTGATCGGAGGGCTGCCAGATGCCGCGTGCAAGCAGAGCGCGGATCGCATCCGTTCGGCGGCGGCCCACTCGGGCATGGAACTTCCCCGGCACCGGATCGTCGTGAACCTCTCGCCGGCGTCGTTGCCGAAGAGCGGCAGCGTCTTCGACCTGAGCATCGCGGTGGCCGCGCTGGCGGCCGCAAAGCTCGTGCCGGCGCGGGAGGTCGCCCCGGTGGTGCACCTGGGCGAGCTCGGCCTGGACGGCACGGTGCGGGCGGTGCCCGGCGTCCTGCCGCTGGTGCTGGCCGCCGTCCGGTCGGGTCGGACGCGGGTGGTCGTCCCGGCCGGGAACGCCGTCGAGGCGGCGTTGGTCCCGGGGGCCGACGTCGTGGCGGCGCACAGCCTGGAGCACGTGGTCGCGGTGCATCGGGCCGCGGAGGCGGGGGAGCCGCCCCCGATCGATCCGCGTCTGGGGACTGGGTCGGAGCACGCCCGGTCAGGGTGGCTGTCTGGCTCCGGTGACGCAGGCAACGACGGCCTGGCAGGGCCCCCCGCCGACGGCCTGGCCGGGGTGGGTGCGCCTGATCTGCGGGACGTCGTGGGTCAGGGTGAGGCACGCCTGGCCTTGGAGATCGCGGCGGCTGGTGGGCACCACCTGCTGATGATCGGCCCGCCAGGCGCCGGCAAGACGATGCTGGCCGAGCGGCTTCCCTCCCTGCTCCCCGAGCTGTCCGTGGATCAGGCGATGGAAACAACTGCGGTGCACTCGATCCTCGGAGTGCTGCCTCCCGGCGTTCTGGTGCGCCGGCCGCCGTTCGTCGCGCCGCACCATGGCGCCTCGCTGGTGGCGGTGGTCGGCGGTGGCAGCGGCTGGATCCGGCCCGGGTTGGTGAGTCGTGCCCATCGTGGAGTGCTCTTCTTGGATGAGGCCCCCGAGTTCCGGCCCCAGGTCCTGCAGGCGCTGCGCCAACCCCTGGAGAGCGGGGAGGTCGTCCTCGCCCGGGCCCGCGCCTCGGTGCGCTACCCGTGCCGGTTCCAGCTCGTCCTCGCGGCGAACCCTTGCCCCTGCGGCCAGGGATACGGCAAGGGGGTTCGCTGCCGGTGCACTCCGCGCGCCCGCCGGGACTACCTCGGGCGTCTCGCCGGGCCCCTCCTCGACCGGGTGGACCTTCAGCTGCAGGTCCCGGCGGTATCCCTCGCGGGACTGGCCGGCGGGCCAGGAGAGGACAGCGCGACCGTGTCCGAGAGGGTCGACGCTGCGCGGGCGCTGCAGAGGCAGCGGTACGCGGGGGAGCCGTGGGCCCTGAACGCGCACCTTCCGGGTTCCCGCGTCCGCAGGGGCCCCCACGCCATACCGTCGCGCGCCCGGGCCGACCTCGAACGCGCGCTCGACCGTGGGACGCTCACGCTGCGCGGCTTCGACCGGGTGCTCCGCATCGCCCGCACGGTGCGAGATCTATCGGGCGGCGGCGAGGTGACCCGCGACGACGTCGGGTTGGCCCTCACCCTGCGGGCGCACGGCGGGGTCGCGGCATGAACCCCCGCGACCCGCGTGGACCTGCGCAAGTCCTACCCCTGGGCGCCTGGCCTGTCTCGGCCGGCCGGTCGGACATCGCCGACGGCCTCCGGCGTGCGTACGACTGGGACGAGCGCACCGCGCGGCTGGCCTGGAGCAGGCTGGCGGAGCCGGCCGACCCGGTGGCGGCGCGACTCCTCGCGACGCACGGCGGGGCGTCGGCCGCGTTGGCGGCGCTCGCCGACGAGGCGCGCTCGACGCGGGAGGCGTTCGCCCGACGCTGGGACGCGCTCGACCTGCAGGCCGACCTCGCGGCGACGTCGGCCTGCGGGGCTAGGATCCTCATTCCGGGCGACGAGGAGTGGCCGACCGGGCTGGACGAGCTGGCCGAACCCCCGTACTGCCTCTGGGTCCGCGGGCACCTCCCCCTGGGCCCCGCGTGCGAGCGCAGCGTCGCGGTCGTCGGCGCCCGTGCCTGCAGCGCGTACGGCGAGCAGCTGGCCTCCGAGCTCGGGGCGGGTCTGGCCGAGCGGGGATTCACGGTGATCAGCGGAGCGGCGTACGGGATCGACGCCGCCGCCCACCGGGGCGCGCTCGCCGTGGACGGGCCCACCGTCGCGGTGCTGGCGAGCGGCGTGGACCGCCCCTACCCGCAGGCCCACACCGTGCTCCTCGACGAGATCGCGCGGCGCGGTGCCGTGGTGAGCGAGATGCCGCCGGGCGCGGCGCCGCTGCGGCAGCGCTTCCTGCTGCGCAACCGAGTCATCGCGACGGCGAGCCGCGGGACCGTGGTCGTGGAGGCGGGACTGCGCTCCGGCTCGCGCAATACCGCGGGCACCGCCGCCGCTCACGCGCGCGTCGTGATGGCGCTCCCCGGTCCGGTGACGTCGATGACCTCGGCGGGGTGCCACGAGATGATCCGCTCCGGGATGGCGGTGCTGGTGACGGACGCGGCGGAGGTCGCGGAGGCGGTGGGCGAGTACGGCACCGACCTGGCCCCGGTCCGCCGCGGACCGACGAGGGCGGAGGACCGGTTGGACCAGCCCGAGCGGCGGGTCCGCGACGTGCTGCCGGCGGGAGGCGGTAGCGGCGTGGAGCGCCTTGCCCGCGACGCGGGACTTGAGGAGTCGGCCGTCCGTGCGGCGCTCGGTCGTCTCGAGCTGGCAGGGCTCGCCGAACGCGACCCGTGGGGCTGGCGCCTGTCCGGGGCGTCCCGACGCGGCCGCGCAGCGCCCTGACCTTGTCTCAGGGTCATTGCGTGCCACCCCTCCCGCTGGTGGAGGCCGCTGAGGGCGTCAGTTCCGGCGCGCCGACTTGCCGACCGCGAAGCGGGCAGCGACGGTAGAGCCGTGAGCGAGAATCCCTGGGTCGCTGCGCTTGAGGGGTTCGAGCGACATCTTCACCTGGAGCGAAACCGCTCCCCCCACACCTGTCGGGCCTATCTGGGCGACATGGGCCACCTCGCGGCGTACGCCCGCGCGTCGGGTCTGGACTCTCCCGCGGACGTCGACCTGCGGGTCCTGCGGCTGTGGCTGGGGGAGCAGGCCGAGCGGGGCGCGGCACGCACGACGCTGGCCCGGCGCGCCGCGGCCGCCAGGACGTTCTTCGCGTGGGCGGTCCGCACCGGTGTCGCTGCCTCCGACCCGGCGCAGCGCCTGGCTGCCCCCCGACGTCTCAGGTCGCTCCCCGGCGTCCTGAAGGCGGACCAGGCGAGCCGGCTGCTCGGGGTGGCCGGCGTCGCGGCGGACGACGCCGACCCCCTCCACCTGCGGAACGCGGCCATCCTCGAGGTGCTCTACGCCTCCGCGATCCGCGTGAGCGAGCTGGTCGGCCTCGACGTGGACGACGTCGATGTGGGAGAGCGCGTCGCCCGGGTCATGGGCAAGGGTGGGCGCGAGCGGACCGTACCCTTCGGCGTCCCCGCCCGCGACGCCCTCCGGGCGTGGCTGGCACGAGGCCGGCCGCTGCTGGCGACGGTCCGCTCCGGTCCCGCGTTGTTCCTGGGGCGTCGGGGTGGGCGCATCGACCCGCGGGTGGTGCGCCGGGTGGTGCACGAGATGCTGGGTCACGTGCCCGACGCCCCGTCTCTGGGTCCCCACGGTCTGCGGCACTCCGCGGCGACCCACCTGGTCGAGGGCGGTGCAGACCTTCGCACCGTCCAGGAGCTCCTCGGCCACGCCAGCCTGGGCACCACGCAGATCTACACCCACGTTTCCGCCGAGCGATTGAGGAGCTCCTATGAGCAGGCCCATCCCCGCGCTTGACGGACGTGAGCGACCTGCGCGCGAGAGGCACCGGTCGCCCGCGGCAGGTGGGAACGCGGGGACCGGCCTGAGCCCGATCGCGCTCGCCGACGCCGATGTCGTCGCGGACGCCGATGTCGTCGCGGACGGGATCGTGACGTCGCCCCCGCCCCTTGCGAGGAACACGGAAACGCCACGACGGTCACCACGGCGGTCACCACGGCGGCGGTCGGCGTCGGGAGGCGGGGCACGCGCGATCGCCGTGATAGCCGCCGGGCTGGCCGTGCTCGCCGTCGTGGTCGGGCGGTGGGGCGACGGGTCGCAGTCCCCGCCCGAGCCGCAGGTCGCTGAGAGCCCGGCGGTGGCCTCTTCCGCGCCGCGCGCGAGCGCGCCCTCCCCTGAGACTCCGGCCCCGACGCCGCGCGACGAGGCTGTCCGAGACATGGTCGTCCCACGTCGGGCGTCCGGCACGATGCGGGCGCTGCCGGTCCCTGGGCAGGACAGCACCGGAGCCGGCAAACCGGTCCGGTACAGCGTCGAGATCGAGGACGGGCTGCGCGTCGACGAGGCGGAGTACACACGCACGGTACGCGCGGTGTTGACCGACCGCCGCGGCTGGGAGACCCAGGACGGGATGCGCTTCGTCCACGTGGATCCGGCCCAGGCGAGCGACGGGGCGGCGGTCGACGTGCACATCACGCTGGCCAGCCCCGACACGGTCGATCGACTCTGCGCTCCGCTGGACACCGCGGGCGAGGTCAGCTGCCAGAACGGCGACCGTGTCGTGCTCAACGCCGTGCGGTGGATGCAGGGCGTGAGCGATTATGCGGGGCAGCTCCCGCAGTACCGGGAGTACCTCGTGAATCACGAGGTGGGGCACGCGCTGGGTCACGGGCACGCGGCATGCCCCGGCCCCGGCCGGCCGGCTCCCGTCATGCTGCAGCAGACGCTGGGCCTGGACGGCTGCACCCGCTACCCCTGGCCGGTGCCGGACCAGGTGTTCTGACGGCGGTCGGCGGACCCGGAAGCCTGGGCACGGCGACGGGCGACGCATCCGGCCGATCAGCGCAACGGAAGCAGGATGACCGGCCCGGCGCCGACCAGGGCCAGCGGGTCGACGTAATCGGACCCACGCCGGGCGCCCCAGTGCAGGCAGGCCCGCGGCAGACAGTGGCTGCCCTCCGTGACCAGGACCCCCAGGTCCTGACCCCGCCGGACCGCCTGCCCCGCGGTGACGAGCGCCCGCACGGGTTCGTATGTCGAGCGCAGACCGGTGGGATGGTCGATCGAGACCACACCTTTGCCGGCCACCGAGCCGGCGAACGCCACCACTCCGTCGGCGGCCGCCAGGACCGTGGCTCCTGAAGATGCTTGGAGATCCACGCCCCGGTGCCCCGCGAGCCAGCGCTGCGCCGGAGGGTCGAAGCGACGCGCGACCGACGGCCGGGGATCGAGCGGCCAGGACCACCGCGCGGCCCGGTGCGCCTCGCCTGCGGGGGTTCGTGGTGTCTGCGCGCTCGGCACCGGCGGGACTGCCTCGGCGGGCGCCGCCGTCCTCGCGGGGTCCACCGGCTCGACCGGAGCCATTGTCTCGGAGGGAGCCATCCAGCGGTCGATCATGGGAGTGGGTGACGCGGGTACGGGAGCAGGTGGCCCGGACGGGGGTACCGCCGCAGGCGCGACCGCCACCACCGCCCCGAGCAAGAGTCCCAACCATCCGCCGGTCACGCGCAGCATGGTGGCAGCCTCGCGGGCCTCGCCCTGTGGCGACCAGGGCTCCTCGCGTCACTGTGGATCCGGCCCCTCAGGCCCGGGGCTGTGGGCGACCGGCGCGATGATCGCCCTCCCGCACAGGATCAGCGGGTCGACGGGGCCGCCGCGGGTCGCGCGTGCGCCAACGGCGCCAGCCGGCGTGACGCCTCCTCGAGCACGTCGGGGCGCTTGCAGTACGCGAACCGGATCAGCGTGCGGGCGTAGCCGGGATCGCTGCAGAACGCCGACACCGGGATGGCGACGACGCCGTACTTCGCCGGCATCTCCCGGCAGAACTGCGCCGCGTCGGCGATCCCCAACGGGGCGGTGTCGGCGACCTGGAAGTACGTCGCGTGTCCGCCGACGAGCCGGAACCCCGCCGCCGAGAGCCCCTCCGCGAGGAGGTCCCGACGCCGGCGCATCCCGTCGTTGAGCTCGGCGTACGCCTCCTCCGGTTGACCCAGCGCCGCCGCGATGGCCGGCTGGAACGGTGCACCGCCGGTGAACGAGGTGAACTGCTTGATCTGCGCGGCGGCCCGCACGGCGGGGGCGGGGCCGGCGATCCACCCGACCTTCCAACCGGTGACCGAGAAGGTCTTGCCGGCCGAGGAGATCGTCAGCACCCACTGGGCGAGACCCGGCACCTCACGGGAGAGCGACGCCATGGGGACGTGAGGGGCGTCGAATGCCAGGTGCTCGTACACCTCGTCGGAGAGGATCCAGATCCCGTGCCGGACCGCCAGCCGGCCGATCGCCGCGAGCTCGTCACGGGTGAAGATCTTCCCGGTCGGGTTGTGCGGGGTGTTGAGCAGGATGGCTCGCGTGCGAGGGGTGATGGCGGCGGCCAGCGCCTCCTCGTCGAGCGACAGGTCCGGCAGCCGCAGCGGCACCCCGACCTGCACCCCGCCTGCGAGCGTGATGCCGGCCGTGTAGACGTCGAAGGCCGGCTCGATCACGACGACCTCGTCCCCGGCCTCCACGAGCGCCGCCAGCGAGCAGGCGAGCGCGTCGGTCGCGCCGAACGTCACCAGCACCTCGCGGTCCGGGTCGACGTCCAGGCCGTAGAACCGCCGCTGGTGCTCCGCGATCGCCTCGCGCAGCGCGGGAGCGCCGAACAATTGCGGGTACTGGTTGATGCCCCGCGCCATCGCGTCTGTGACGAGGTCTTGGACCCAGGGAGGCGGGTTGGTGTCGGGGAAGCCCTGGCCGAGGTTCACGGCGCCGGTCCGCGCGGCCAACTCGCTCATCGTCGTGAAGATCGTCGTTCCGAACGGGCGCATCCGCCTCACCAGGGGGTTGTCCATGTGCGGCAGGGTATCCGCCGCCTCGCCACCACCGATTTCCGAGCGCGCCGTGCGCACCCGTAGGATGGACCCACCGCCTCGGTGTGTCCCGGGGCGGAATTCGCGCGCCTGCGCACCCGCGTCGATCCTGCCCACCAGTGGCCGGCGGCGAGGGGCCACCCGTACCGGCCGTTTCGACCGCGAGGGGACGCACGACCTCAGTCCGGCAGACCGCCACAGGCGGGCCGTCGGCGGAGTGCGTCGCGGGCGCCAGGCACGCCGACGCACCTGCGCCGCGCGTGGACAACTGGAACGAACGGAAGGTAGTGGCCACATGGCCGTCGTCACCATGCGCCAGCTCCTGGAGAGCGGCGTCCACTTCGGGCACCAGACCCGCCGGTGGAACCCCAAGATGAAGCGCTTCATCATGACGGAGCGCAACGGGATCTACATCATCGACCTGCAGCAGTCGCTGACCTACATCAACGACGCGTATGACTTCGTCAAGCAGACGGTGGCTCACGGCGGGACGGTCCTGTTCGTCGGCACCAAGAAGCAGGCGCAGGAGCCGATCCAGGCGGAGGCGACCCGCGTCGGGATGCCGTATGTCAACCACCGCTGGCTGGGCGGCATGCTCACCAACTTCAACACGGTCCACAAGCGGCTCTCTCGGCTCAAGGAGCTGGAGGGCATCGACTTCGACGACGTGGCCGGTTCCGGGCGCACCAAGAAGGAGCTGCTCGTCCTGCGGCGCGAGAAGGAGAAGCTCGAGCGCACGCTGGGCGGAATCCGCGACATGAGCAAGGTGCCCTCGGCGGTGTGGATCGTCGACACCAAGAAGGAGCACCTCGCGGTCACCGAGGCGCGCAAGCTGCACCTGCCGGTGATCGCGATCCTGGACACGAACTGCGACCCTGACGAGGTCGACTACAAGATTCCGGGCAACGACGACGCGATCCGCTCGGTGACGCTGCTGACCCACGTGATCGCCGACGCGGTGGCGGACGGCCTGATGACCCGGGCCCAGGGCCGCGACGGCGCCGAGGGTGCGGAGCAGGAGCCGCTCGCCGAGTGGGAGCGGGAGCTGCTGGCGGGTGAGGCGGCTGCGGCCGCCACCGACGTCGAGACCGGCCCGACCTCCGTGGCGCAGGCCGCCGACGCGACCGCCGTCGCGGAGACCGCCGACCCCGCGGAGCAGGTCGCCCTGGGCGAGGCGCTGGAGGCCACCGCGGCCGAGGTCGCGGGCGTCGAGGAGGTGCCCTCCTCTCCGATGGGCAGCGAGATCATGCCGCCCGAGGCCGAGGAGCGCCCCGCCGACGAGCAGCCGCAGGCCTGACCGGCCGCGGCCTACCGACTTTTCCGCATCGAACAGATAGGGAAGATCCATGGCGAACTACACCGCCGCTGACATCAAGGCGCTCCGCGAGGCGACCGGGGCCGGGATGATGGACGTCAAGAAGGCCCTGGATGAGGCCGACGGAGACCGTGAGAAGGCCACCGAGATCCTGCGGGTGAAGGGCCTCAAGGGCGTTACGAAGCGCGAGGGTCGCTCCGCCAGCAACGGGCTGGTGGCCGCGCATGTCGACTCCGGCGCCGGCACCCTCGTCGAGGTCAACTGCGAGACCGACTTCGTCGCGAAGGGCGAGAAGTTCATCGCTCTCGCGGAGGCCGTGCTCGCCTCGGCCGTGGCCTCGAAGGCGAGCAACGCGCAGGAGCTGCTGGACGGCACGATCGACGGGCGGAGCGTCCAGGAGGTCCTGGACGAGGCCAACGCCACCATCGGCGAGAAGATCGAGGTGCGCCACGTGGCGCTCGTCGAGGCCCCGCAGGTGGTCTCCTACCTGCACAAGACCAGTCCTGACCTGCCTCCGCAGATCGGGGTGCTGGTGGGCTACGAGGGCGACGAGGCGGTGGCCAAGGACGTCGCGATGCACATCGCCGCCTTCGCCCCGACGGTGTTCACCCGCGAGGAGATCCCCGCCGAGACGGTGGAGAACGAGCGCCGCATCGCCGAGGCGACCGCCAAGGAGGAGGGCAAGCCCGAGAAGGCACTCCCGAAGATCGTCGAGGGTCGGGTCAACGGTTTCTTCGCCGAGAACGTGCTGCTCGAGCAGAAGTTCGCCAAGGATCAGAAGAAGACCGTCAAGCAGGTCCTCTCCGAGGGCAACACGACGGCGACCGGCTTCGCCCGGCTGCGCGTCGGTCAGTGACGCCTGGCGCCGGCCGGTAGTCGCACCCGCAGGATTCACAGAGCCCGCCCCGCACATCGGGGCGGGCTCTGCCGCGTCCTGGGCGATGTGCGCCACGAGCGCGGAGGGTGAGGAGCCGCCTGCTCATCCCCGCGCTGTAGCGCGAATACCGCGCTGGGATGACGACCTTCGCCGAACGGCTCGGAAGACTGGACTCGTTCGCCGCCGGGGGGCGGCCCGGCCGCGCGGTGACGTGGGCGGCCGGGCCGTGCGAGGCGTCGGGCGAGATCGCGCCCGCACGTCGCGGGCGGCGACGGAACAGGCCGATACGGCAAGAGCAGCAGCAGGAGAGGGAGTTTGGGATGAACGCGGAGAAGCTCACGCTGGCCCGGGGGTTCGAGGTGTACGGCGTGGACGGCTGCGAAGCGATCGGCACCGGGTGGGCGGTCCTGCCCGACGTGGTGGTGGTCCCGGATGGAGCCGCAGCCTGGGAGCGGATGAGCGAGTCCGGCGCCCGGCGAGGGGTTCTGGTCGCTCTCGAGGATGGCCGGCGCATCCTCGCCAAGGAGGTTCACATCTCGGAGCGCGGCGCCTTGGCGCTCGAGCTCCCCGAGGGGACCCTGTGCGTCGATTCGCAGGGTGGTCTTCCCGGCGAGGTGGTGGCGGTGCTCGGCCACTCGGAGAGCGGCGGCACGCGGAAGGACGACGGCTCAGGGGACTTCTGTTCCGACGAGTTCGCCGGCCCGGGGATGCAAGCCTGGGCCCCAGGTCGGCACCCGTCGCTGTGGTGCCGGATCTTCCCGCGAATGTCCGCCTGCAGGTAGGCGGCGGATCGCAGGCCTCAGATTCTTGGGGGTTCTGGAAACATTCTGAGTGACAGGCGTATTCGGATCTGCCCATACTGGGCCTGACGTTCGTCGTCGCGCTCCGGGGGGTGGGTCCATGCGGTTCGGGCTGCGTGGCATGTCCGCAAGGACGGGTGTCGCCATGTGGGCGGCCGCGGTAGGGGTGGAGATGCTCGTCTGGGGTGGCGACGGTGCCGTGCGCGGCGACGTCGCCACCCTACCGTCGGCGCTGATCGTGCTGGCCGCCTGCGCCGCGTACGCGCCCCTGCTCCTGTGGCGGGAGCGCCCGTGGTGGGCGTTCGGCAGCGCCTGGGCGTTCGCGATCGCGATCGGCGTGGCGGTGCCCTCGTACGAGCCGTTCGCCGGGCTGCTCCTCGGCCTGTACGCGGTCGCGCGCCGCTGCTCGTCGAGGCAGGGGAAGGCGGCGCTGCTCGCTACCGGGACTCCGTTCGCGCTGGCCACCTTCGACGCGGCCTCGTTCGACGGGCCACCCGCTGTTGTGGATCTGGCGGTGATCGGAGGGTTCTGGGCGATGGCGTCCATCGGGGTGTGGCTGGTGGGACGCATCGCCCGCCGCGCAGAGCGGCAGGCGAAGGGACACGCCGCCGCGCTGGCCGCCGCCGAGGACGCCGCCCGGCGGGCCGAGCGCGTGGGCATCGCGCGGGAGCTGCACGACATCGTGGCGCACGCGCTGAGCGGGATCGTGGTCCAGGCGGCCGGGGCCCGGGCGATCCACGCGGCCGTCCCCGGCACCCCCGAGCCCGTGGCCCGCGCCCTGCGCGACATCGAGGCGGCGGGCGCGGAGGCGATGCGTGAGCTCCACCGCCTGCTGGGGCTGTTGCGCGAGGCCGGCCTGGCCGATGAACACGGGGTGTCGCATCGGCTCGCCGAGATGAATGTCCTCGTCGGACGCGCCCAAGCGGTCGGGCTGGACGTGGCGGTGACGGCGACAGGGGCGCCGGTCCACCTCGACGGGAGCGTCGAGCACGCGGCATACCGCGTCTTGCAGGAGTCCCTCTCCAACGCGATGAAACACACCGGCCGAGGGGGGCGCGTCGACGTCGACCTGACCTGGATGCCGGACGGTGTCGATGTCGTGGTCCGCACGCGAGCGCCCATGGTGAGCGCGGCCGACGGCGTCCCCTTCTCGAGCGATGCCCTCCGGGTGGACGGCCCTGCACCCGACGGGTCTCGCGTGGTGGAGGGCCACAGGTCCGACGTCCGCCCGGTGTCGCCGGCGGATCGACCAGCCGGCGGTCCGACGCGCGGGGCCGCCGGGCCGCCCGGACCGCTCCCGGAGACAGGAGGACGGCCGCGCCTCGGCGGGCATGGCCTCGCGGGACTGCGCGAACGCGTCCACCTGGCGGGGGGACACTTCGAGGCGGGCCCTGTCCCAGGGGGATTCGAGACCCGGGCGCACCTACCGGCACGGGGGACGCACAGCGAGCCGGCGGGACGGGGCGAGTCGTTCGTCGGCGCCGTGGAGCCGGGGGCCGCGCGATGACGCTCACCGTGCTGCTGGCCGACGATCAGGACCTCGTGCGGTCTGGGCTGCGGATGCTCTTGGAGGCGGAGCCCGACCTGGAGGTCGTGGCCGAGGCCCGCGACGGCTCCGAGGCGGTCGACCTCGCGGCGCGATGGCGACCCGACGTGGTGGTGATGGACCTGCGGATGCCGGGCCTCGATGGCCGTGCCGCGACCGAGAAGATCCTGCGCGCGGTGCCGGAGCGCGCCGACCGGCTCACCAAGGTGCTGGTCCTCACCACGTTCGACGGGGATGAGGACGTGTATGGGGCGCTGCGCGCGGGCGCGTCGGGCTACCTGCTCAAGCATTCCTCTCCGGGCGAGGTCGCCCAGGCGATCCGGCGGGTCGCCTCGGGGGAGTCGTGGCTCGATCCCCGCGTCACCGGCCGCGTGATCGCCGCGGTGCGTGACCTGGCGGTCCGGAGCGCCCCGCCCGGCCGCTCTCCGGAGGCGGCCGCGTTGGAGGCCCTCACGCCTCGCGAACGCGAGGTCTTGGCGCTCGTCGCGGAGGGCCTGAGCAACGCCGAGATCCGCGATCGGCTCGTCCTGTCCGAGGCCACGGTGAAGACCCACGTCGCGCGCATCCTGATGAAGTCCGGCTCGCGGGATCGCGCCGCCGCCGTCGCGCTGGCCTATCGCAGCGGTTTCGTGGCCTCCGGGGGCTGAGCGGGGCACGAAGGGGCACGAAGCGGCGAACGATCGCGGTCAGGGTCGCCCCACGGCGCGCTGTCATCCCGGTGGGGTAGGCGTAGATACCGCGACGGTCCGACGATCTGCCGGGCGGCGCCTCCGATGCTGGCAGTGTCCAACCCACCCGGCCATCGCTTCGTCGGCCGGAAGGGATTCCGCAGTCTCGGAGGTGAATCCAGCCATGACCATCCCTCTTCCCACCCGCTCCCGCCGCGTCAGCGGCGCCCTCGCCGCCCTCGTCACCGCTGCGTGGTTCGTGGCCACGCCGGGCAGCGCCCAGGCGCTGGCCGGCGCGTCGGTACTTCAGGGCTCGGTGCCCTCGACGGCCTCGGCGGCCGAGACGGCCCCGGGGCCCGAGTCGGCTCCGGTGACGCCTGGTTCCGCGACAAGCTCACTCGAGCCCGGCGAGAAGCTCCCGAAGCCGGGCGAGTGGTGCTACACGCCACCGTGCCCGCCCGGGAAGATGTGCGCCGCGTATGTCATCTGCCGGCCATGCCCGCCCCCACCCATCAAGTTCTGCCGCCCGATGCCCTGCCTCGTCGCGCCCTGCCCGGTGCGCTGCTACTGGCCGCTCTTCCTGCGGATCAAGCCCTGCTTGACGCAGAACCCGCCAGTGATCGCGCCCGCTCCTCCGCTGCTTCAGGAGCCGACCACGCCACTTCCGAAGCCGTGATCAGTTCGCAAATACGGAAAGGATAGGCAATCTGTTCCGCGGTTGAGTACGCCAGCGCAGTGACTCCACTACGCTGGCGTAGCGGCGCCGCCGACATCCGGTCGGCGGCCTCTGCTTCGGGATCGGAGGCATGGTGGCGCGAGGCGAGCGGCGGTGACGCGGAACCAGTGGCAGTTGTACGAGGACCTCGTCGACGGGATCCCGCCCGGCATCCGCATCCTCGACGTGGCCGCTTCCCGCTGGACCGTGATCGTGACCGAGGTCGGCGCGGGGATCGCGATGTCCTACCACTACGGGCCGCGCGAGGGCGCGAAGGCCATGACCACGCTCGGGCAGGACCTGCGCACCGTCGCGAGCTGGAGCCGGTCCTGGGACATGAGCGTCGCCACGATCGGCGTCGCCGCCATCAACAGCTGGTACAACTCCGTGGAGCGGATCGCCGCCCACCCCCGGGGGGTCTTCACCGGCGGGGTGTCGACGTTCGACCTGCGTCGTGACGAGCTGGACGGACGCCGCGTCGGGATGGTGGGGCATTTCCCGGAGGCGCGCCGCATGGGGGAGGTCGCCGACCTGTTGGTCTTCGAGCGCTCCCCGTCGGGTCACGACCTGCCCGACCAGGCGGCGGAATACGAACTCGCCGACCGGGACTGGGTGTTCATCACCGGCACCACGCTGGTCAACAAGACCCTGCCCCGCCTCCTCGACCTCGCCGCGCACGCGCGGGTGACCCTCATCGGGCCTACGACCACGTTCGCGCCGGAGGTGTTCGGCGACCGGATCGGGGAGTACGGGGGCTCGCTGGTGACCGATCAGGACGTCGTCATGCTGGCCTGCAAGACCGGATGCGGCCACCGCCAGGCCCGGGACGGGCTTATGCGGTTCAACGTGGCGCTGCCCGCCCGCGAGCCTCGACCTGCGACCCCATCCCTGGCTGACGTCGAGCGGCCGAAGCCGCCCCAGGAAGTGGCCGAGGTCACGCTGGGGCGGGTCGCGCACCCTGCCGAAAGGACGCGATCCGGCCCTGTGGGAGGATGACGGGCAGACCGGCCCCGGTGCGCCCGGCGCCGAATCCGTTCGCTTCCAGGGAGGCCCCGTTGACGACCGAGTCGGCTGTCTCGACCGCACGTTCGGAGGTCCGCTCGCAGGACGCCGCTGAGAACGGGGCGACTGAGCCTTCCTCGACGCGGGTCCGATACCGCCGCGTGCTGCTGAAGCTGTCCGGCGAGGCGTTCGGGGGCGGAGCGGTCGGGGTCGACCCCGACGTCGTCCGCGGGATCGCCCGCCAGATCGCGCAGGCCGCCCGGGCGGGGGTCGAGGTGGCCATCGTCGTGGGCGGGGGCAACTTCTTCCGCGGGGCCGAGTTGCAGCAGCGGGGCATGGAGCGCGCGCGGGCGGATTACATGGGCATGCTCGGCACGGTGATGAACTGCCTGGCGCTGCAGGACTTCCTGGAGAAGGAAGGCGTCGACACGCGGGTGCAGACCGCGATCACGATGGGGCAGGTCGCCGAACCGTACATCCCTCGCCGGGCCATGCGGCACCTGGAGAAGGGCCGTGTCGTGATCTTCGGGGCCGGCGCGGGGATGCCGTACTTCTCGACCGACACCGTGTCTGCGCAACGCGCGCTGGAGTGTCAGTGCGACGCGGTGCTGATGAGCAAGAACGGTGTCGACGGCGTCTACGACGCGGACCCGCGGACGGAGCCCGACGCGCGCAAGCTCGACGAGGTGACCTACGGCGACGCGCTCGCCAACGGTCTGAAGGTCGTGGACGCCGCCGCGTTCAGCCTCTGCATGGAAAACAGGCTGCCCATGGTGGTTTTCGGCATCCAGGGCGACGACACGATCCGCCGGGCGATTCTGGGGGAACGGATCGGGACCGCGGTCCTGGCCAGCTGAATCGCGGGAGCACCCCGCGGTGCCGCAGAGTCTGACACGATGAGCCAACACCCCTGCGCGCGGGAGGACCGCGCCGCGCCGGCGTAGTGCGGCCGGCACCGTTCCGAGGAGAGGCGATGCTGGACGACATCATGCTCGAGGCCGAGCTGAAGATGGAAAAGGCCATCGAAGTGGCCAAGGACGACTTCGCCTCGATCAGGACCGGCAGGGCGAACGCCGCGATGTTCACCAAGCTCCTCGTCGACTACTACGGCTCGCCGACGCCGCTCCAGCAGCTCGCGAGCTTCCACGCGCCGGAGGCGCGGACGATGTTGATCACGCCGTTCGACAAGAGCTCTATGCACGCCGTCGAGAAGGCGATCCGCGACTCGGACCTCGGCGTCAACCCCAGCAACGACGGGCAGGCCATCCGCTGCATCCTGCCCGAGCTGACGCAGGAGCGGCGCAAGGAATACATCAAGATGGCGCACCGCAAGGGTGAGGACGCCAAGGTCTCGATCCGCAACGTCCGGCGCCACGCCAAGGACTCGATCGACCGGGCGATCAAGGACGGCGACGTCGGCGAGGATGACGGCCTGCGCACCGAGAAGGACCTGGAGACGCTGACCAAGAAGCACGTCGACCTGGTGGACACGCTGCTCAAAGGCAAGGAAGCCGAACTGCTGGAGATCTGACGCCGCGACGCCGGATCGGCGCGCGCTCCCGCCATGCCCAGGACTTTCATGCCCGGATCCCCCTCCGCCCCCGAGCCGCCGCCGGACGGCCCGCCCGCTGCGACGCCATCCGGCGCGCCCGCGGCGTCGCC
>CAKUSI010000054.1 GCA_934678955.1 uncultured Austwickia sp.
CTTCGACACCGAGCACCTCGCCACCCACCGGCTGCCCCTTGACGAGGCGGCCCAGGGCTACGACATGTTCCAGCGCAAGCTGGACGGCTGCTTCAAGGTCGTCCTCTACCCGGGGGACCTCCCGGCCACCTGAGGACGCCGGGGCACCCCCGTGCTGCATTTCGTGTAAACGTATTACCCCCATGATGACCAGCTTTGTTTACACAAAATGCAGCACGGGGGGTGCGGAGGCGACGACGAAGCGGCCGGCGCGGAGAACAGCGCCGGCCGCTCGTTTCGTGGGGTTACAGCGGATTGCGGTCGTCGCTGCGGACCTGATCGGAGGCAACCCGTGCCTGCTCGGCCACGGACTCCTTGCCCACGGACGCCTCGTCCCGGACGTTCTGGCCCGCCGTGGTGGCGGCCTCCTTCACGTTCTCCACGGCCTCCTGGGCGACGGGCTTGACGTTGTCGAGAGCCTCCTGCGCCATGGCGCTGGCCTCGTCGAGCAAGGGCTGGGCCTGCTCCTTGGCCTTGAGGGCCACGTCACGCTCGGTCTGGGTGGAGGGCAACAGGCCCCCGACCAGGGCGCCCAGCCCGAACGCGATCAGGCCGGCGGCCAGGGGGTTGCCCTGGGCGGAGCGGCTGACCTTGCGGGGCACGTCCTGCACGGCGCCGGCGGCGTCATCGACGGCTGACTGGGCGCGATGCCCGACGCCGCCCACGGCCCCGTCGTCCCACGGGTCGTTGGGGTCGCCGAAGATGCGGTTGCGCAGGTTGCGCGCGTCGCTCTTCACGTCCTCCACCTTGCGGCGCGCGATGGTGGCGGGGTTGGCCTCTTCGGCCAGCGTGTTGACGTCGTGGCTCAGCTCCGCCCGTGTGCGCTCGATGTCGCGGCGGATCTCCTCGGGGTTGTTGCTCATCGGTTCTTCTCCTCGTTGCCGACTGCGGCGTTCGGAATCTTGCTCACGGTCTCGGCGGTGCGGGGCAGACCCCGCACCCTCTTCAGTTCGCCACGCCCCGACGCTGCGAGGGCCGCCGCGACGATGGCGTACACCACGCCGACGATGACCCCCGCCAGGCCGAGGGCGGGATCGTTGGCGGAGCCGATCAGCACGGCGAGGCCCCACCACGCGGCCAGCGACAGGAACAGAAGGGCGAAGAGCCCGGCCACCCCGGCGCCACCCAGTAGGCCGGCACCCCGGCCCGTCCGGCTCGCGCTCTCGCGCACCTCGGCCTTGGCGAGTTCGACCTCTTGCCGGATGAGGGTGGAGGCGTCCTTCAGGACGTCGGACGCGATTTCGCCCAACGACCGCGGGTCGCCCTCGTTGAAGCCCTCAGCGGGCCTGTTCATCTGGGTCATGTCGACTCCGTCACAGGTTGGTGGGGCGGTCAACGCTCACATCCGGGGAGGTGTAGCCGACCTGGGGGGCGTTCCGCTGTACTCCTGGGGTTCGGCGTAGCCCGTGACCTGGGGCTCCGAGTAGCCCTGGTAGCGGGGCGGGGTGTACCCGACGGCGCGGTAGCTGGTGTCGTCGGAGTCGGCGTCCCGGACGCCGCGGGCCAAGCGACCGGCCAGCAGGCCGGCGCCGGCTGCGACCGCGAGGAAGCCCCACGGGTTGCGCGCCGCGAAGCGGCGGACCCCGTACAGCGCGGAATCGAGGTCGTTGTCGCGCAGCCACGCGGCGGCACGCTCGGTGTAGTCCTGCGCCTGGGAGGCCAGGCCCGCAGCCGTGCCGTTGGTCTGGCTGGCACCCGTCATCTCACGCAGCTCGTCTGAGAGGTCCTGGAGGCTCGCGGCGAGCCGGGTCTGGACGGTGGACGCCTGGTTCCTCAGCTCGGCCATGCCCTCGTCCAGGACACGACGCCCTTGGTACTTGCCCTCTGCGGTGAGCTGGCGAGCCTCCTGCTTGGCGGTCTCGGCCACCTGGCGTGCTTCTGCCGTGGCCGTGTCCTTGACCTCAGCGGCGGGGCCACGGAGTGAGTCCACCGCCTGCTGGCCACTGTTCACTGTCGGATCGTTCGGATAGGTCATCGAAGCCCTCCTGTGTTCACGCGACGAGGTTCGTCGTCATCTTGGGGGATACCCGCATCGTTGCTAGCCAAACGCCAGACAACGAATAGGCGCCCCGAAATTCACGCGCCCGGCTGTCCCGGCTGCGCGGGCTGGTGCGCCGGCAGGTCACTGACGGCCGGGCCTTCGAGCAGGGTGCCGTCGGCGGCGAAGCGCGAACCGTGCAGCGGGCAGTCCCAGGACTTCTCGGCGTCGTTCCAGCCCAGGACTCCGCCCAGGTGCGTACAGACAGCCGACACACGGCAGGTGACCCCGTCCACGGTGGAGACCGCCTCGGGCAGGCCCTTCTTCCCGCGGCCCACGACGCCCTGACCCTCGGCGGGGGTCTGCTCGGGCAGGGCGTGCAGCTCCGCGCCGATCCAGTCCCGCGTGGCGACCAGCGCGACCTTCGCGTTGGGCGCCAGCGCGCTCAACACTCCCGCCGGTTTCGTGACCCGGTGCCCCAGCTTGTCGGCCCAGGGCATCGACCCGCCGAGGATTTGCGCGCTCAGGTTCAGCCCGGCCGCCACCGCGTTCGACATGCCCCACTTGTTGAAGCCGGTCGCCAGATAGATCGCGCCGCCACCGCGCGGGAGCTTGCCGACAAAGGGGACCCGGTTGAGCGAGCGGTAGTCCTGGGCCGACCAAGCCTGCGTGAGCTCCGCGCCGGGGAACCGCTCCTGCGTCCAGCGGACAAGGTCGTCCACGGCGGCGGCCGGCGAATCGCTGCGTCCGGTCACGTGGCCGTTGCCGCCCACCATCAACAGTTCACCGTCAGCATCGGGGACCGTCCGCAGCGACCGGGTCGGGTCGTCGGCGGACAGGTACATCCCGGTGGGAATCCCGCCGGGGACGCGGTGGGTGGTCGCGTAGGAGCGCAAGGGCTCGAGCTTGGCGAAGTAGCCGCCCCGGTCGAGCACGGGCGACCCGGTGGCGAGCACCAGCCGGTCGGCTGTCAGGTTGCCCCGGGTGGTCGTGATCTTGAGGGGCGACCCCGCATGCGCGTCGGTGAGCCGGACGCCCTCGACGAGCAGCCCTCCGTGGGCGACGAAGTCCTCGACCAGGGCGTCCATCACGAGCATGGGGTGGAGCTGCACCTGGTCGGGCAGCATGAGGGCAGCCTCGACCGCGAACGGGAGGCCGGTGTCGGTCGTCCGCTGGACGTCGAGCCCGCCCGCGCGGCAGGCGGCGAACTCGGCCTCCAACCGCTCCGCCCCGCCCGCGGTGGTCGCGTAGGTGAACGCCGGACGCCGTTGGTACGCCACGAGGTGCTCGTCCATGAACCGGACGAGCCAAGCCTGCCCCTCACGGTTGCCCTCCACGTAGGCGCGCAGGACGCCCTCGGTGTGGTGGCGCAGGATGTCTGACATGACCAGCCCCTGCAGCAGGCTGAGCTTGCCGGTGGTTCGTCCCGTGGTGACAGCGCCGACCGTGCGCGCCTCGAGCACGGTGACGCGTTGGCCCGCGCGGGCGAGCAGGAGGGCGGTCATGAGCCCCGTCAGGCCGGCGCCCGCGACGACGGTGTCGGCGTGCGTTCCCTCAACAGGAGCCTCGCTCCGGGGGGCGGGGGCAGGGCGGGAGGCGTGCCAGTACGAATCCATGGTTCCCCTCTAGGTATGGAAGTGCCGGCCACCGTCGGTGGCCGGCACGGGTGGTGGTCGGGGTCAGGTGAACAGACTCACGCCCCCGGGACCGACGAGCAGTCCCAGGACGATGAGCACAATTCCCCAGACGAGCTGCTTGCGGAAGATCGCGAAGATCCCGGAGATGACCAGGATGGCGGCGATGATCCAAAGAATGGTGGCCATGAAGTTCCTCCTTGGGGGCGTGATGTGGTGGTGGGACGGGCAGGGCCCTACTTGAAGGCGTCCTTGACGTTCTCGCCCGCCTGCTTGACGTCGGCGGCGGCCTGGTCGGCCTTGCCCTCAGCCTCGAGGCGTTCGTTGTCGGTGACCTTGCCGGCGCCTTCCTTGACCTTGCCGGCCGCTTCCTGTGCTGCGTTGCGGATCTTGTCGTCGGCTCCCATGGGATCCTCCTTCTTCGTGGACTGACACCCTTCCAGTACCCGGGCAAGTCGAGCCCAAACCCACGCGTCGGCGTCCCGTCGGTCGGCCCCCCTCCGGCGAGCCAGGAACTCAGTGGTTGCGGAGCGCGTCGATGAGTTCGCCCTTGTTCATGCTCGAGCGGCCCTTGATGCCGATCTCCCGGGCGCGCTGGAGGAGCTGGTTCTTCGTCTGGTCCTGGTAGCTGCCCGCCTTGCCTCCGCGGCGTCCCACCTCGGATCGCGACGTGGCCGCGGCGGCGTTGGCGATGCGGGCAGCCTTCTCCTTGCTGGCGCCGTCCTCGCGCAGTTCCTCGTAGAGTTCCGGGTCCTTCACGGATGGGCCGGGGTCCTTCTTGGCAGGCATGGCGGATCCTCCTTCGACGAGTCCAACTCGGTGTGGTCCTACCCCCAACGGTCGCCAGGAAACCCGGCAGCGAGGGGCGCGCATGACCCGGCACGGATCGGGTACCTCCCGGTGAGGAAGTTCGAACGAGCAACCGACAGGAGACTGACATGGACAACTGGCTGTGGATCGCCATCGCGGTCCTCGCGATCGTCGTCGTGGCGGCGCTCGTGTTCGCGGTCACCAACCGCGGACGCTCAGAACGCCAACTGAACCAGCGGCGGGAGCAGGCGCAGGAGGTGCGCGCCCGCGGCATGGAGGAGGAACTCCGAGCAAGGGAGCAGGCTGCCGAGGCAGCCGAGAGGCAGGCGCAGGCCCAGCGTGCCCGGGTCGAGGCGGAGCGCCTCGAGCGCGCGTCCGAGGAGGCCGCCCGCGAGGCGGACGAGGCGCGGCTCGCGTCGGAGCGGCATCTGGGGGACGCGACTCGCCTAGACCCTGACGATCGGACGGCAGGGGACCGCCACGCCGTCGACGACCGAGATGCCGGCCCGGGCAACCGACCCGTCGGTTCCACCTGACCGGACCCCGGTCCCCAGCCTCCGTCGCACCGATTAGAGTGTGCCCGAACGGGCATCGTGCGCCTGTCTCAGGGAGCGGGGTGGGGGGCATGGCGGAGAACGACGAGCAGGAATCGGTGCTCGAGTTGGCCGAGTTGGGGAGGCAGTTCGGGGAGATCTCGGCTCATCTGTCCGTCGAGGGGCAACTGCAGCCTGAGCGCGTGATCTCGTTCGCCGCTGAGGTCGTCCCGCACGCGAGGCACTGCGGCATCACCTTGTTGCGCGAGGGGCGGAAGCCCGAGGTCGTCGCCGCGAGCGATTCGCTGGCGGAGGAGGTGGACGTCCTCCAGTACGCCGTCGGGGAGGGGCCCTGCATCGACGCGGCCGTCGGTGATGACGCGGTGGTCACTCCGGACGTGGCCGGCGACCCGCGGTGGCCGCTGTTCGGGCCGGCCTGCGTGGAGAACACCCAGATCCGCAGCGTGCTGTCCGTGCGCATGTTGACCGGCCGGGGCGATCGGTCCGCTCTCAACTTCTACTCGCCGTCGGTGGACGCGTTCGACGACATGGACCTCAGCATCGCCTCCATCATCGCCCCCTTTGCCGCCATCGCGGTCACGACCGTCCTGCACGAGCGGGACGTCACACACCTCGACTCGGCCCTGGGCACGAGCCGGCAGATCGGGACGGCGATCGGCATCCTGATGGCGAGCCGCCACGCCACGTCCGAGAAGGCGTTCGCGATGCTGCGCGCGGCGAGTCAGCGGCTCAACCGCAAGCTCCGTGACGTGGCCCAGGACGTCGCGCTGACCGGAGAGATCCCCACGGGACGGGCCGGCGGGGGCGTGCCTCAGGCCCCGGCCTCCCCCCGCACGCCGGTGGACCGCGGCTGACCCGCGTCAGGCGCGTCCGGTCAGCAGGCTCCGGTTGAGCTGGCGGGCGGCGTCCGGGATGTCGTCGGGCAGCGAGGTCGCCCCCCGGACGAGGGCGCCCGACGCACCCCCCACCCACACCGTGACGGACGACCCGGCCATGGCGTCCACCACGAGGGTGGCGGCCGCGGCGTCCGCGGGGGAGTACACCCCCAGCACAACCGCCCGCGCCCGCTGGCCGCGCGCCGTCGTCACCCAGTCCTCCGTGGGCAGGTCCGCGCCCAGGTAGAGCACGTTCGGCCCGAGCCGGCGCAGGCAGGTGGCGAACGCCAGGAGGGCCAGCTGGTGGCGTGCCCCGGCGGGCAGCCCGACGAGGACGGTCGGTCCGCGGGATTCCCCGGACGCGTTGCGGAAGGCGGCCGCCACGACGGCCATCAGCCCTTCGGAGGCGAAGTGTTCCTGCGCCACCGTCAGTCGGCCGGACTCCCACGCCTCCCCGAGCAGCCGCAGTTGTGGGAGGAGCCACCTCGTGACGACCTCCTCGAAGGGCGCCGCGCCGAACGCCGCGTCGATCGTCTCGCGCAGCGCGGCGGGGTCGAGGGACGCCGCGGCCGCGACGAGGTCGGGGGTGCCGGCGTCCAGCGGGGCCGCCGGCGCGGGCTCGGGCGGCCGGTAGTCGGCCAGGCTCGCGGCGGCCTGGGCCGGCCGCATCCCGCCCCGGACGCGGGCGGCCATCTCGCGGAGCATTGCGATCTGCGCGGCGTCGTACAGCCGGTAGCCGCCCTCGGTGCGCCGCGGCGCGATGATGCCGTACCGCCGCTCCCAGGCACGCAGTGTCGTGCTGGGGATACCGGTGAGGGCCTCCGCCTGGCTGACCGTGTACAAGAGCTCCTCCCTTCGCGAGGTGACGCGCAGAGCTTATACAAACATTGGACAATATGTCTTGCGCAGGGTCGGCCCGCCCGGCTACCGTTTCGGACAGACCTTCGACAAACATTGGACGGATACATGTCGAGCCATGCCAGCCTTCCTCGCTACGAGGTAACCGCTTCACCCGTCGGCGACGACGTCGTCCTGCTCGACGAGCAGGGTCACCCGGTGGGGCGCGCAGACCGCCTGCGCGTGCACACGGACGCCACGCCGCTCCACCTCGCCTTCTCCACCTACCTGTTCAACGCCCGCGGGGAGGTGCTCGTGACCCGGCGCGCGCTCGGCAAGACGACCTGGCCGGGCGTCTGGACGAACTCGGCGTGCGGCCACCCGCGCCCCGGCGAGGACATCGAGGACGCCGCCCGGCGCCGGATCCGCGAGGAGCTGGGTCTGGTGGTGGGGCCGCTCATCCCGGTGCTGCCCGACTTCCGCTACCGGGCCACGGACGCCTCGGGCATCGTCGAGAACGAGATGTGCCCCGTGTTCGCCGGGTTCGTCGCCGATGAGGACCCGCGTCCGGACCCGGCTGAGGTGGCCGACTGGGCCTGGGTGCCCTGGGAGGGCCTGGCCACCGCCATCGCCGCGACACCCCGGGTGTACAGCCCCTGGGCGGCCCTCCAGGTGCCGCAGCTGGTGGCGGCGCTGGCGTCCGGCGTGACACCCGGGCGCCAGCCGGGGCCCGACCCGGACGCGGTGCGCCGCGACGTCGACGCGCTGCTGGAGGAGGAGTTGACGGCGCTGGCCGCCGACTGGCAGGAGTTCTCCGCCGGCCTCGGCGTCGACGTGCTGCCCGAGGACCTGCCCGGGTGGCTGCGCGGTCTGCTGGTCGGACGCGGCAAGCGCGTCCGCACCACGATGGCGTACTGGGGCTTCATCGCCGCCGGCGGCGTCCACGGCGAGGCCGGGTACCAGCACATGGTCCGGGCCGCGGCGGCGGTGGAACTGCTCCACCTGTTCGCCCTCGTCCACGACGACGTCATGGACGAGTCCGACCAGCGGCGGGGGCGCCCCTCGGCGCACGTCGAGGCGACCCGCTGGCACGAGCAGGCCGGGGCTCGCGGCGACGGAACGGTGTTCGGCCGCAACCTGGCGATCCTGCTCGGTGACCTGGCCCACACTCTCGCGGACGGGCTGGTGGACGGGCTGCCCCCCGCGATGCGCGCCGCCTGGCACGAACTCTCGGTGGAACTGATCGCCGGCCAGCGCGCCGACCTGACGGGTGCCGCCGCCGGACGCCCCGACCGTCGGCACGCCGAACACGTCGCCCGCACCAAGTCCGGGCGCTACACGGTGACCCGGCCCCTGCAACTGGGGGCCGCGGCCGCTCGGGCCCCGCAGCACGTCGTCGACGCCCTCATGGCGTGCGGCGACCACCTCGGCATGGCCTTCGCGCTCCGCGACGACCACCTCGGCGTCTGGGGCGACCCCTTCCGTACGGGCAAGCCCGACAGCGACGACCTGTACGAGGGCAAGGCGACCGTGCTGCTGTCGCTGGCCCGCGAGCACCTGACGGGCGATGCCGCCGACCTGCTGGCACGGGTCGGGACGCCGGACTTCCGGCGCGACGACGTCCCCGCGCTCGCCGAGGCGCTCCGCGCGTCCGGCGTCGACGCGATGCTCGAACAGCTGATCGCCGACGAGGTCAGCCAGGGGCTGGCCTGCCTCGAACGGGCGCCGCTCGCCAAGCCCGGGGTCACCGGACTCAGCGAGGCCGCCCGCACCCTCGCCTGGCGGATGGCATGAGCGCCGCGGCGCGCCGCGGCGACCACGTCATCGTCGTCGGCGCGGGGTTGTCCGGTCTCGCCGCCGCCCTGCACCTCGCCGGCGCGGGCCATCGCGTCACGATCGTGGAGCGCGAGTCGTTCCCCGGCGGGCGCAACGGCATCCTCGAGCGCGACGGGTTCCGCTTCGACACCGGCCCCGTCGTCTTCACGATGGTCCCCCTGCTGGAGGAGGCGTTCCGGGCCGTCGGCCGCACCGTGGGCGACTACGTCACCCTGAAGCTGCTCGACCCGGCGTACCACGCCTTCTTCGCCGACGGGTCGCGCCTGCTCGTCCGCCCCGGCTACGAGAGGATGCGCGAGGTCATCGAGGTGGAGAGCGGCCCGAAGGACGCCCGCGCGTTCGACGACTTCGTGGTCTGGCTGCGCCGCCTCAACGACGTCGAGTTGCCCCACTTCATCGACGCCAACTTCAACTCCCCGCTGGGCCTGTTCCGCTCGCCCACCGCCGCCTTGGACCTGCTGCGCCTGGGGGGCTTCAAGCGTCTCGGACCCGAGGTCGCACGCAGGTTCTCCGACGAGCGCCTGCACCGCGTCTTCAGCTTCCAGGCCATGTACGCCGGTCTCGCTCCCGAGCAGGCGCTGGCGCTGTACGCGGTCATCACCTACATGGACTCCATCGAGGGCGTCTGGTTCCCCGAGGGCGGCATGCACGCCGTACCGGTCGCGATGGCCCGGGCGGCCCAGGACGCCGGGGTGGAGATCCGCTACGACTCCTCGGTCGACCGCGTCTCACGTGCGCCCGGGGGTGCGGCCTCGGGTGTGGTGCTGGAGGGCGGCGAGCGCCTGGCGGCGGACGCGGTCGTGGTGACCGCCGACCTGCCGGTGGCCTACGAGCGGTTCCTGCCCGGCGTGACCGCGCCCCGGGTGGCCCGCCGCGGCCAGTACTCTCCGAGTGCCTTGGTGTGGCACCTCGGCGTCAAGGGCGAGCTGCCCGAGGGGACCGGCCACCACAACATCCACTTCGGGAAAGCCTGGTCGCAGGCGTTCACCGACTTGATGGAAACCGGCATCCCCATGCGGGACCCCTCTCGGTACGTCGCCGTCCCGTCCGTGAACGCGCCGGAGGTCGCCCCGGAGGGCGCGCACACGCTGTACGCGCTCGAGCCGGTGCCGAACCTCCATGTCGGACGCCTCGACTGGACCCGCGAGGGCCCCCGGCTGCGCGACCGGATGCTCACGTTCCTCGACTCGTTCGGGTATCCCACCGACATCGTCGCCGAGGAGCTCGTGACGCCGGCCGACTGGCAGGCCCAGGGCATGGCGGCCGGCACGCCGTTCGCCCTGGCCCACACGCTGATGCAGTCGGGGCCCTTCCGGCCCCGCAACGTGGACAAGCGGGTGCCGGGCCTGGTCTTCGCCGGCTCCGGCACGACGCCGGGCGTCGGCATCCCCATGGTGCTGATCTCGGGAAAGCTCGCCGCCCAGCGCGTCCAGGAGATGGCCCGATGACCGACCTGGCCGCCGGGTACCGGCGCTGCGCGGAACTGACCCGGCAGTACGGCACCACCTACTACTGGGGTGCCCGCCTGCTGCCCCCCGCCCAGCGCCGCGACGTGTTCACCGTGTACGCCCTGTGCCGGCTCGCCGACGACATCGTCGACGAGCCGGACCGCGTCGACCTGGCGGTGCCCCAGGGTGGGACGCCGCGGGAGCGGCTGGCCTCGTTCCGGGCGATGTTCTTCCGGGCGCTGGAGGCAGGATCGGACGAGCCCGTGATGGCCGCCATCGTCGACAGCATCCGCCGGCGCGGCACCGACCCGGAGTGCTTCGAGCGCTTCTTCGACGCCATGGCGTCCGACCTGGATCGTGACGCCTGGTCGACCTGGGAGGAGCTGCGGGACGGGTACATGGAAGGCTCCGCGGCCGTGATCGGGGAGATGATGCTCCCGGTTCTGGAGCCCTACTCGCCCGAGGCGAAGGAGTCGGCCCGGGCGCTGGGCAACGCGTTCCAGCTCACCAACTTCCTGCGCGACGTCGCCGAGGACCTCGACCGCGGGCGGGTCTACCTGCCCCAGGAGGACCTCGCGCGTCACGGCGCCGACCCCTGGCTCCGGACCGTCACGCCCGAGTGGCGAGCCATGATGGCCGAGCAGGTCGCCCGCGCGCGGGAGCTCTACGCCCAAGGCCAGGAGGGCTTGGCGCTGCTCCCGCCGGCCTCGCGGCGCTGCGTCGGGACGGCGCTGGTGCTCTACAGCCGGATCCTCGACCGGATCGAGGCCGCCGACTACGACGTGTTCTCCGGGCGCCTGCGCGTCCCGGACGCCGAGAAGCTCGCCGTCATGCTGCGCTCGGTCGCGCTCGGCGTCCCGCACGTCGACTTCGGACGAGCCGGCGCGGCCGCCTGACCCTCAGCGGGCCAGCAGGCCACGCACCGGCACGGTCCAGACGTCCTGGCCCCGCACGCCCCAGCCGCCCAGCAGTTCGTTGGCGGCCAGGAACCCCGTCGTGGCGGCGCGCTCCATCAACGCCACCGGGTGCTCGCACCGGACCCAGTCGCCGGCGAGCACCAGCCGGGGCGGCGGCGTCCGGACGCCGGGGCGCGCCTGCCAGGGTCTGGGCGTGATGAGGGTGCAGTCGTCCCGGGTCAGCACCTCGCGGTGCAGGACCGGGATGCTGCGCGTCTCGGGGAACACCCGGTGCAGTTCGTCCTCCAGCGTGGCGGCCACGGCGTCCGCGGCGGCGGGGTCGGACGCGACCGCCGGGTCGCAGGCGTAGGCGTGCAGCTCGACCACCGAGCCGCCGTTGCTCCGGGCCCAGTCCGCGGCGCCGGCCTCGAAACGCTCCAGCACCGACACGTTGTCGAGGGGGCCGTAGCCGCTCGTGCCGAGGAAGGCCGGACGGTCGGCGTCCACCGGCTTCTCCAGCCACAGCCGGACGACCACGAACGGGGGTGCGTTGCGAGTGGCGGCGACGGACGCCCGCCAGGAGGCATCGGCGTCCGGGAGTGCGTCGATCAGCGCGCGGGCGGCGCGGGGGTCGGCGGCCAGGACGCAGGCGTCCGCCTCGAGGTGTTCGTCGCCCACGCGGGCGGTGACCCGGTCGTCGCCGACCACGAGGTCGCTGACCGGGGCGCCCAGGCGCATGGTGGCGCCGAGCTCGTGGAGGCGCTTGTCGAGCGGGGCCCACAGCGTGGTGTCGTAGTCGTCGACGGGCACGTCGAAGAGCAGCCCCTCGGCGGACCCCATGAAGTAGGTGTGCGGGTCTCGAGGTTGAGGGGTTATGAGGGGGGTCGGACGGGCTTGTTGTCGTCGTCGGCGAACGACTGCGCGAACGACTGCGGGTGGTGATCGGACGCGGTGGCGCGCTCGGTTGGAGACGGCGGCTTGGTGGCAGTCCTGAGGGAGCGGTTCGGAGGGGTCGAGGTGGTCCTGCGTGATTGTGAGGGTCGGCTGCTTCAGGTGGTCGCGGTGCCGGTCCTTGGCGGGGGTCACTCGGTGTCCACGAGGCTCGGCGTCGTTCCGTTAGGAGGGTGAAAGAGAAGGAACCGGCCGACGGCGCGGGAGGGGCGACAGCGATGGCGATGAACGAGATCCGGCAGCAGGCACGCAAGAGCGCCGCGGAACGGGTCGCCCGTTTGCGGCAGCAGCGGGCGGACCTGGTCAAGAAGCAGGAGGAGCTGTCGGCCATGGTGATGACTGCGCTGGCCGAACGCGACGCGGTGATAGCGGACGCCGAACGGGGGGCGGGCGGGCGCGGCCCTCAAGGAGCTCGCGTCCAGTGGCCTGAGCCTGGCGCAGGCAGCCCAGTGGTGCGACCTCGTCGACAAGGATGCCGCACGGCTGGTGAAGCTCGCCGCCCAGCCGACCACTCCGGAGGGCGGGCCGACGGCGAGGGAAACCGTCAGTGGTGACCGGTAGCTTCCGGAGCATCGGGAGGTCGAGGAGGACCATCATGACGACGTCAACGGACTACCCGTTCCGAAGCGGCCAACTCCGCCGAGCAGGCGTGCTCATGATGTTGCCGCGGGTGGTGATCGCCGCGGTGGTGTGGCTGCTGGTCATCGAAGCCCTGCCCGGCCCAGCGGCGTGGGTCGTCCTGGCGATCGTCGTCGTCGGCACGGTCGCCGGGGTCGTCGCCGAATCGGCGATCGTCCGCCTGGTGTGGTGGGCGCGCCGCCCTTCGACCCCCCTCGCGGTGCCGGGCGACTCGGGGGTTCGGATCTGGGTCACCGGTCGACGGGCCGCCGGCATCGGGCAGGCCGGACGCCGCCACCTCGTCGTGCCCGCGGCTTGGATCGGACGGAGTGACCTACCCGCGCTGCTCACCCGCGCGCGGCAGCGTCAGCTGGTGTCGGCGGGACGGTTCGACGTCGCCTACCAGTGGTTCACCTGGCCGTGGCAGCTGCTCGCCGCTTCTGCCGCCGGGTTCGCCCACGGAATGACGCGGTTGCCCCTGATTGGGTTCGCCTGGCGGTTGCGCATTGCAGTCGCCAGCATCGCGGTCTGGCAAACCGTGGTCGCCGGGCAGCGCGCAGCCACCCTGGGGATCTTCGTGGTGATCGGACTGACGTACCTGCTGCCGTGGACGCGCACCCGCTATGAGCGCCTGGTGTCGCAGGCGCTCGCGGACCTCGAACGGCGGTCGGCCAAGGACGCCGCGCCGGCGACGCGGCATCCGGTCGTGCTACCCGTCCGGCCCACCGCGACCCACGTCGGACGCCGATCCTGCACCTCTGCGCGGCGGCGTGGCCCTGAGCCCTGTGGACAGTGGCGCTCGCCCGAACGCCTGGTGACTTGTACGGGCGAAGGGATTCGTGGGCGTGCCCACGATCCGAGGACATCTGGAAGGAAGGGATCACGATGATGACCGAAGTGCAGATCCCCAGCGAGTCGATCGCCAAGGTCGATCTCCTGCTTGGGCAGGCGACCATGCTGACTGCTGACCGTTGGGACGACCTGGCCGCGATGATCCACGAGGCGATGGGGATCTCGCTGTTGATGGCGGCGGCTCACCCGTCGAGCCGGCCCGTGGACGTCCCGGGACTGACACGACTGACGGCGCTCGAGTGCGTCGAGAACGCTTTGCGCGAGGTTCATACCTGGGATCTGGCCCTGGCCGCAGACCTGCCCGACTTGGCCCGGCTGCGGGTGCTGTTGGCCGACGTCCGCAGGGAGTTGGACAGCACTGTCGGAAGGCGAGGGTAACGGCCCATGTGGCAGGCCGTCCGGCGGGAACTCGCCCGCCTCGAGTGGGACGTCGAGCCGCCCCTCACCCTCGAACCTGATGGTCGACTGGACTCAGACCGTGTCCAGCATGGTGACGATCCGCCGAACGCTCGGCCCGATCTCCTCGACCGATCCGATCGCGCTGCTGGCCACCGCCACGACCGGCGCGGCACGAACCCCGGACCTGAGCCCGGTCCTGGCGCCGTCGCTCCACGCCGTGAGCACAGCTGTCGCCGGGGTGACCCGGGAAGTGGAGGCCAGCTCCGGTCTCGACCTACAACGTGAGATCGCGACCCTGAACCATGTCGCCTACGAACTCGCGCACTGGGTACGCGTCCGGACGCCCGACGAGAAGGCGAAGTCTTGGCTGCTGGCCGGCGAGACCGCACTCGACGGCGCGATCCACGCCCCAACCAGCCGCTCAGCCGCCGGCGTCGGCCTGGCGGCCTGGCAGGACGCGCTCGCAGCCGTGCAGCCCGTCCACAACGCTCCGATTGTGCGCCGCAGCGTGGCGCTCGGGCACCTGGCGATCCTGCGCGACACCCACGCCCTGGTGGCCGATGCCAGGAACGCCGGGGCGCTGCCCGGGCCTTATGCTGACGCCCTCCTCGGCAGCATCCGCGAGCTCGCCCGAGCCCATCAGACCACGCTGAGTCAGATCGACGGCCGACGCCTCGGCGCCACCCGCGTCGACCAAGCCGTCATGCTCCAGGTCGGCACGGCAGTACGGCAGCTCACAGGACGCCGGGATCTCACCGAGCCTTCCCAGGTCCGTCTGGACGTGCTGCTGCGCTCGGGTCTCGGCCAGGCGGTCCTGGTCGCGAACCTCGTCGGCGAGCCCGCGGCCCATGCCGCAGCGGCGAGGATCAGCCGACTCTCACTGGAGTACCTGACCAATCCCCGGATGCTCCGCGACGTCGACCTGTCGGACGCCCCAACGCCGCCCGCACAGGTGGAGCCCAGGGCCGCAGCTCCGCTGGAACCCCGAGCCTCGGCAGGGATCGCACCCATGGAGCCCACGATCACTCCTGGGACCGTGCTGGACGGGCCCTCCATCTTGGCGCTCTGCCGGGCCCGTGACCTGGGCGTCGCCGCAGGGACGGCAGATCCGACGAACCCGCCCGAGCTCCTGCGCGGAATCCACTCCTCGTGTTGGCCGCAACTGACCGTGGAGGGCAGGCAGGCCGTGACTGACATGGTCGCCTCAGTCATCCCGATGGTCTACGCCCAGACCAGACGAACCCCGAACGCCGCGGACATACGCGGCCTGATGTTCGTTGAACTGATGGGCGCGGCCTACCGATTCGACCCCCAGCGGACCAACCCTGAAGGCTGGGCCAGCTACGCGTGGATGACGATCAAACACGCCCGCTGGCGCGGCGTCGACGACGCCGGTGTGGTCCGCAAACGCACCACCGCCCCCCGGCCCCCCACGTTGCCACTCGAAGGGCGGGAGCCGGCCAGCCGGGCGCCCGCCCCGGGCGAGGTCGTGGAAGGTCGGCACGCCGTCGAGGCCATCACGCAGGCTCTCGGGCAGCTACCGACGTCACTGCGGGAGCCGCTGATGGCGTCGATGCAAGGACACCCGCTCAGGGAGATCGCCGAGGACCTCGGGTACTCCGAGAGCACCGCACGCCGACGCATCGCAGAGGGGCGCGATCAGCTCAAGGAAGAACTTGCCGCGCGCGCCGACGATGGCCCTTGGGTTCCTTTCGATACGGGCATTGATCCTGTGTTGGAACGCGCGCAGCGCCTGTTCGAACGATTTTTCGGAGCGGCGCCAGGCTCGCAACTGGGGCGGGGCCTCGGCGTTTGAGTCATGACCTCGGGCTCCTATGTGGACGACGCCCGAGGACTGCTGTTGGAGGGTTTGACCTCGATGATTCATGGAGGGCCGGTCCTGGCTGATCGGACCGCTCGTGGGCCTTGGAGCGTCTGATTCGGGAG
>CAKUSI010000055.1 GCA_934678955.1 uncultured Austwickia sp.
ACCGTACGCATCCGCCCAGGTGCCTGCCGCCACCTCCCGCCCGTGGGCGGCAACCGTACGCAACACCCCAGGCCCCCGCCGCCACCTCCCGCCCACGGGCGGCAACCGTACGCAACATCCCAGGCCCCCGCCACCACCCCCCGCCCGTGGGCAGGAAACGCACGCAACACCGCAGGCCCCCGCCGCCACCTCCCGCCCGTGGGCGGCAACCGTACGCAACACCCCAGGCCCCCGCCGCCACTTCCCGCCCCCGGGCGGCAAATGTACGGGGCCGGCGGCGCGAACGCGCGCGTGCCGGGGCACGATGGGCAGGTGACCCCCACCATGCGGGCCTGGGCCGTGCAGACCCCCGGCCCCATCGACACCGGCCCGCTGCGCCTGGTCGAGCGGCCGGTCCCGGAGCCCGAGGCCGGAGAAGTGCTCGTCCGGGTCGAGGCGTGCGGCGTCTGCCGGACCGACCTGCACGTCACCGAGGGCGACCTCCCCCTCCACACTCCGGGGGTAACGCCGGGCCACGAGATCGTCGGCACGGTCGCGGCGCTCGGACCGGGGGTGACCCGCTTCGCGCCAGGGGATCGCGCGGGCATCGCCTGGCTGCGCCACACCTGCGGCAGCTGCCGGTTCTGCCGCACCGGCCGGGAGAACCTGTGCCGATCCTCCCGGTATACGGGCTGGGACGCCCACGGCGGGTACGCCCAGTTCGCGGTCGTACCCGAGGCCTACGCGTATGCGCTCCCCGCGGAGCTCGATCCCGTCAGCGCCGCCCCGCTGCTGTGCGCGGGGATCATCGGCTACCGGGCGCTGCGCCGCGCGGCGCTGCCGCCGGGCGGGTCGCTCGGCCTCTACGGCTTCGGCGGCAGCGCCCACCTCACCGCCCAGATCGCCATCGCCCAGGGCGCGAGCGTGCACGTCCTGACGCGCGGCACCGGCGCGCGGGACCTCGCGCTGCGCCTGGGGGCCGCCTCCGCGGGGGACGCGAACGACGCGCCGCCGGAGCCGCTCGACTCGGCGATCATCTTCGCCCCGGCGGGCGAGCTCGTCCCGACGGCCCTCGCCGCGCTGGCGCCGGGCGGCACGCTCGCCCTCGCCGGCATCCACATGAGCGATGTGCCCGCCCTGGACTACCAGCGGCACCTGTTCCACGAACGTACGCTCACGAGCGTCGAGTCCAACACCCGTCAGGACGGGGAGGAGCTCCTTGCCCTGGCGGCGCGCCTGGGCGTCACGCCCACCACGACCCCATACCGCTTCGAGGACGCCGACCGCGCCCTGTCCGACCTGCGCCACGGCCGGTTCGCCGGGGCCGCGGTCCTGATCATGTGACGGCCGCCGCGGACGCGAGGATCGGCGACCGCCCCCGGGGTCACCCCTCGTACGCGGCCTCGAAGAAGGCCCGCTCGCACGCGACGGCCCGCGCGAACAGGTCCGCCACCGCCTCCCGTTCCGCCCCCTCCGACGGCTCGTGGGCGTCGAGCTCGTCGCGCAGGAAGCCCACCCACGTCGTGAACGCCTCGCCGCGGTGCAGGTCGACCCAGCCCAGGTGCTCCGGCCGCGTCGAGCAGTCCGCCGCCTCGGGCCGGGTGGCCCAATCGAGATAGATCCACTCGGCCACCACCAGCACGGCGAGCACGCGCGCATAGGAGCGAGAGCCGAGCGCCTCGCGCATCAGGTCGTCGAACGCGCGGGTGGCCGCCGTCAGGCGCGGGGAGACGCGGTCCTGCGGGCTCACCCCCAGCGCGTCGAAGGAGTCGACGAAGTAGGTGTTCTCGTCGGCGGCGAACATGCCGAGCTGCCGCGCGTAGGGAAGCCGGGACGCAAGCGCCGGCGCCGACGCGCACGCCTGCCCCAGCAGGGCCGTGAACGCGTCGCAGAACTGGTAGTCCTGCACGAGGTAGTGAGTCAGCACGGAGTCGGGGACGGCGCCCGCCAGCAGCTCGTCGACGAACCGGTGGCCTACGACCGCCTGCCAATCCGTGGCGCTCGCCTCGCGCAGCCGCGCGCTGAAGCCCTCGCTCGCCGATCCGTCGGTCCCGTTCGCTCGCTCCGTCATGTCGCCGAACCTACCCAACCGCGCTGAGCGCGGCTCGACGACACCGCTCGACGAGACCGGATCGACGACACCGGATCGACGAGCGAAGGCCGGAACCCGCGAATCAGCCCCGGATGCGCGTGGCGCTGCCGCCCCACTCCGCGTCGCGCAACGCGAACTTCTGGATCTTGCCCGTGCTGGTCTTGGGCAGCTCGACCACGAACTCCACGGCCTTGGGCGCCTTGTACCTCGCGATCTTCGACTTCACGTGCTCGATCAGCTCCTCGGAGGTGGCCTTCGCCCCGTCCTTGAGCTTCACGAAGCCCTTGGGCACCTCGCCCCACTTCTCGTCGGGGACGCCGACCACGGCCACCTCCAGCACGGCCGGGTGACTCATCAGCGCCTGCTCGACCTCGACGGTCGAGATGTTCTCGCCGCCGGAGATCACGACATCCTTCGCGCGGTCGCGCAGCTCCACGTAGCCGTCCGGGTGCATGACGCCCAGATCACCCGTGTGGAACCAGCCACCCTCGAACGCGAGCTTCGTGCCGTCGGGGTCCTTGTAGTACCCGGCCATCAGGTTGTTGCCGCGCATCGCGATCTCGCCCATGGTCTCGCCGTCCGCGGGGACGTCGTTCATCTCGGTGTCCACCACCCGCATGCGGTCCGCCTGCACCATGCCGACCCCCTGCCGGGACAGCAGCTTGGCCTTCATCTCCCGGTCCAGGCCCTCCCAGGCGTCCTGGGGCTCGCAGACCGAGTACGGGCCGTAGACCTCGGTCAGGCCGTAGACATGCACGATGTGGAAGCCGAGGTCCTCCATCCCGAGGATGGTGGCCGGGGCGGGGGGCGCGCCGGCGGTCGTGATGACCACGGGGTGATCCAGCGCGCTCGCGCCGGGATCGTTCGCGATCGCCGTCAGGACGGTCGGCGCCCCGTTGAGGTGGGTGATGCCCTCCTCACGCAGCAGGATCCAGATCGCGTCGCCGCGCACCTCGCGCAGGCACACGTGGGTGCCGCCGATCGCGGTGATCGCCCACGTGGTGCACCATCCGTTGCAGTGGAACATCGGCAGCGTCCACAGATAACGGGTATCCCGCGTGAAACCCGAGTGGATGATCTCGCCGAAGCTGTTGAGGTAGGCGCCGCGGTGGGAGTAGAGGACGCCCTTGGGCCGCCCGGTCGTGCCCGACGTGTAGTTGAGGCACATGTGCAGGTCCTCGTCGTCCACGGCCCATTCCAGGTCGGCGGCTTCGCCCGCGCGGCCGCGGAAGTCGGCGAGGTCGATCAGCCGCTCCCCCATCGCGTCCCGCACCTGGTCGGAGGCGCGCTCTCCCGCGACGTCGTCGTCGATGAGCACCACGTCGGTCACCGTGTCGACGTCCGCGACGGCCCGGGCCACCACGTCCGCCAGCCCGCCGTCGACGACCACGACCTTGGCCTCGCTGTGCCGCAGGATGTAGGCGATCTCCTCGGCCGACAGCCGCGTGTTCACCGCCACGAGGATGGCGCCCAGCAACGGCACCGCATAATGCGCCGCCAGCATGTGCGGGACGTTCGGCATGATGTAGGCGACCCGGTCGCCGCGCCCGATCCCGCTGGCCGCCAGGGCCTTGGCCATCACCTGGACCTCGTCGGCGAACTCCTTGTAGCTCCAGGAATCTTCGCCGTACACGACCGCCTTCTTGTCGGGCCACACGGCCGCCGAACGGGCGAGGAAGGACAGCGGGGTCAGCGGGGTGAAGTCGACGCGGTCCATGGCATCTCCTCAAAGGGTGGGGGGTCGGCTCCGCCCTGTCGGGCTTCGGCATAGCCCACCACAACCGACGCGTCCATGGGGGTTTTCGCGCGGGGGCACGCTCGCACGCTGCGTCAAAAGTGCGAGCGCGCCCCCTGAAGTCACGGCCTCGAAGCCCGGGCGATCAGGACCAGCACGTGAGCGTGACCCGCACGTCGTACCAGAGCCCGCCGAGCAGGTCACGGTAGGTGTTGGTGACCTCGGAGCCTGTGCAGTTGTAGAAGCCGGCCTGGCGGGCCAGCATTCGCGCCCAGTCCCAGGCGCCGTCCCTGGCGTAGCTGTACGTCTGGGAGCGCACGCTCCCCACGAAGGTGCGGGTCTGCGCGGATGACCCGCCGGACCCGCCGCCGATCGGCCCCAGGATGGGGCGCGGCTTCGGGGTCTTCTTGGGCGGCGCGGGGACGGGCATCGATACGGGAGGCGTGGGAGCCGGGAGCGGCAGCAGAACCGCCGGAGGCTGTACGGGCTGGGCCACCGGACGCGGCACGGGAGGTCGCAGGATGGGCCTCGGCTGCAGTTCGGGATCGACGGGTTCCACGATCCGGCGGTCACGAAGCTCGTCGATCGGGGCGGCCAGGGCGGGCAGCGCTCCGACACCGAGCAACGTCGCGGTCGCAGCCGCGCTGAGTGCGATGGTCTTCAGGCGGGACATGATGCTCCTGACACGTGAGACGGGACCGGCCGAACGGCCGGCCGGATGACACCTTCGAGGGTTCCTCGGTGGCCTCGTCGGGCGCGTCAGGCCGGGGTCGTATCCCCTGCCCTGCCCGGTCGTTCCCGGGCGGTAGGCACCCACGGGGGAGCCGTACCGCTCCGGACCGACCCTCCAGGCCGCCTCGCGTCGCCGCCGCGCGACTCACGGCGGGGGGCGACAGGGACTGGACGCGCGTCCTACCATCGACCTAGCCCGCCGGGGGCGGGACGCGGATCGGGGCACGTGCGGGGGCACGGGGGATCCGCACAGGTGTGGGGACCGATGGGGGACGACCTATGGGGGACGTGGAGCGACCCGACGCCGACGCCACGCGCCGGCTGATGGGCTTGCAGATGATGGAGCGCCTCGCGGAGGCGCTGGAGGACCGCTTCGAGGCGCAGGTCCGGGCGGCCTGCCTCTCCGGGCTTGCGCTTCCCGCGGAGCGGCTGCACGACTATCTGACGGGCGTCGCCGACGGCCACGAGCCGCGCGTACGGCTCCTCTTCGAGCTGTATGAGTCCGGCGCGCTCGACCTGTCCGGGGCGCTCGCCGACGTGCCGCAGACCTGCTTCTTCCTCGGCGCGGCGGCGCGCTACCACGTGCCGCTGCGGTCGTGGCTGGACATCTTCGGAGCGCCGCAGACCTTCGAGCCGGTGCGGTCCGATCCGCCGGTGCTGGAACTGTGGAGTGCCGGGGACCTGACCTGGAGCCGGTCCCGCGAATCGGCAGAGGACGCTGCGGCGTTCCTCACCGTGCTGCTCGATCGACCGGTCGCGCTGTGGCACGCCCGGGTGCCGATCGGACGGTTGCGCATCGTCGCGGCCGACGAGTGGTCCGGTCGTTCGGCCGGGCGGGTGGTCGTGCCGCCCGGCCTGGTCGAGGCGGAGCAGATGACCCCCGGCGAGACCCTTCCGACGGATCGCCCCCTGCTCCCGCGACCGCGGATCGTCACCGACCCCTGAGCGTCCTGGCGCGGCGTCGGAAGCGTCCTAGCGCGGCGACGAGGCGAGGAGCGCCGTCCGCGCGAGGCGACGACCCGCGTCGGTGAGAGCACCGGCGACGGTCAGGAAACCGGCGAGTTCCAGCACGGTCCACACGGGCGCGGACCAGGCCAGCACGTCGTCACCGCTCGGCGCTCGGTCTTCCGAGCGCCACCCCAGCAGCGCGAGCAGCTCGGAGCCCACGAGACGGAAGACCGACTGCGCGGGCTCCGACGGCAGCGCGGTGGGCGAGGACGGCTCGGCCGCCGCGACCAGGAGCGCCAACACGCACGCCTGCCGCTCGTGCTCCTGGCGGGCGTCGGTGAGGTGCTCCGCGACCGACATCCAGGCGTCGATCGGATCCGTCGCACCGTGGTCGGGCACCCCCGTCAGCAACCGCCGTGACGGCGCGACGACGGCCTCCGCCTCCGCCGCGGAGAGACCATCGACCGTCATCTCCCGCCCGAGCTCCGGCGGCTCGCAGGTCAGGTCGAGCCCGGCCGCGGCGACCAGCGCCGCGAGGGAGGGCAGCGCGTCCGCTTCGTGGCAGCGGTCGACAAGCTCTGCGAAGGCGGGGCTGAGGCGCGGGTTGTCGACAAGATTCGCGCTGACGGCATACGCCCTGGCCACGGACCGGAGCAACTCCTCGAGGTCGACGTCCTCCAACGCGGCGTCGTCCGGGTCGAAGTCCTCACCGATCCAGGCCAGTACGTCGTCCAGCTCTTCGGCGGGCAGCGGCTCGCCCCCCGATTCGCCCTCCTCGCCCCGCAGCGCGGCGGCGATCTGGTTGTACCGGGCGATGCCGCCGATGTCCTCCGGAGGGCCCGCCCGTTCTCCGGCGAGGCAGGCCGCCCGGGGCTCCTCGGCGTCGCGCGGCCGGATCGACTCCAGCTCCATGGTGTGTTCCCAGCCGTCGCCGAAGTCGTAGTCATACATCAGCCGGTCTCCCACGGCGCGGAGCACCTGGTCGAGCCGCACCTCGCGCTCCGGAGGCAGGTCGGGGTCCGCTACCTCGACCATGCCCTCGTTGGGGAAGGGCCGCAGCCGCCGGTCCCGGGCGCCGTCGATCGCGGGGACGAAGGAATGCAGGTGGTAGTCGAACCACCCGAACGATGCCTGGAGAAGGGTGTGCACCTGGTCCAGCGTGAGGTCCCCGGCCAGGTCCAGGCGCCGCCAGATCGCGGGCTGCGCGCCGTCCAGATCCACCCGGACGCGCAGGGTGGACACCTGCGCGGGGGCGTCCGGCACCTCGAACCGCGGCTCGGGAGTGCTGAGCGCCCCCGCCGCCACCGCGCCCCTCTCCGCGCCCCTGCCGGCGTCGGCGAGCGGGCCCGCGGTGGCATGAAGCGCGTGCCAGGCCGCGATCGGGTCGCCCCCGTGCGCCGCGATCACCTCCGAGGCGACGGCCGCGACCTCGAAGGATGGGAGCCGCGCCGGGGCGTCCTCGGCCGAGAAGGCGAACGGTCTCTTTCTCTTACGGGGTGTCACGCCCTCCACTCTGACAGTTCTCGGCCGCTGCGGACGCGGCGGCCGGGGTTGGGTAGCGTCGAGGTCATGAGCTTCTTTCCGCCCGAGGAGACCGATGTCCGCGGCGCCGCCTTCGGTGACCTGCGACAACGGGGCAGGAACAGCCAGGAACTCAGCTTCGCGTCGTACGACGCCGCGGCGAGCCGGCTGCGCCGCGCGTTCGACTCCCTGGCGGACGATCGGGAGGAGGAGGCCGACAAGTGGCTTCGCCGCGCCGCCTCGATGCCCTTCGACACCTTCGAGAGGCTGCATCCGGCGCTGGCGGCCGCCTCCGTCGGCCTGCACGACATCGTCCACGAGGCCATGGAGGTGAGCGACGACGAGCGGCAACCCGAGTGGCTCGTCGCGGCCGAGCGGGCGGCGGCGAGCGGCGGCGCCCCATACCTCTTGGGTTCGTTGGAGGAGATCGCCGAGGACTACGAGCTCACGCCGCCGGAGATGCGCGCCCTCACGCAGCTGCTCAGGGCGCACGCGGCCGAGCGTCCCCCGTTCGGGACGCCGGAGTTGACCGTCGACGAGGTGCTGGCGGTGCTGCGCGACGTGGCGGCCGACGTGGTGGCCTTCGGGCGGGCGTGTGAGGAGTTGGGACTGCTCGTTCGCGACTGAGTTCGATGAGGAGCGGCGCAGTCCGAAGCACACGGGCGGTCGCGGTCACCGGGCGCGACGCCGACGGCTCAGCGCGGCGCGCCGTGGATCTCTCGCGCCAGTGACAACAGGCCCGCATCGAACAGCACGAGCGTCGCCGTCTCGACCTGCGTGGACGTGCCGGCCAGGGTGGCCAGCGCCTGGCGGATGGCGTCCTCCTTCGGCCAGCCGTACACGCCGGCCGAAATCAGCGGGAACGCCAGCGTGCGCGCCGCGATCTCATCGGCTACGCGCAGGCTGTTGCGATAGCAATCCCGGAGCAGCTCCGACTTGTCCGTGCCCTTCGCGTAGACGGGCCCGACCGTGTGGATCACGTGGCGGGCGGGCAGATTCCCGCCGGTCGTGGCGACGGCCTGCCCCGTGGGCAGACCATCCGCGTACGTGCTCACGCGAAGCTCCTTGCACGCGGCGAGGATCGCGGGCCCGCCAGCGCGGTGGATCGCGCCGTCGACCCCGCCTCCGCCGAGAAGGGAGCTGTTGGCTGCGTTGACGATCGCGTCCACGCGCCAGGTCGTGATGTCGCCCTGCGCCAGCAGGATCTCCATGGGGTGCTCCTTGCGCCGTGGGGGATCGATTCAGCCGCGCAGACGCCGACGCGCGGCCCGCCGGTCGCGCCGGTCGTCGCGACGCTCCCGGCGCCGCGCCGCCGCCGCGCGCATGGTCGTCGAGCGCGGCACGTGCGGGTGGGGCGGCGGCGCCAGGTCGGGAGGCTGGCCGAGGTGCAGTCGTACGAACGTCAGCGCCTCCAGCAGGTCGAGCTCGCGCTGCTCCGGGGTGCAGCGGCGGGTGCCGACCTCCAGGGTCACCACGCCCGCGTACCCGCTCTCTGGCAGCCTCGACAGGAATTCGCCGCACGGCTGGGTCCCCCGCCCGGGCACCAGGTGCTCGTCCATGAACGACCCGGATCCGTCGGCCATGTGCACGTGGGAGAGGCGCCCCCCGAGCGCCGCCTGCATGGCGAGCGCGTCGCTGCCGGCCGTCGCGGTGTGGGACAGGTCGAGGGTGACGTTGTCGTACGGGTGCGGGACCGGGTCCCAGCCGGGCAGGTAGGCCTGGATGTCGGTGTTGCGGGCCCGCCACGGAAACATGTTCTCCACGGCCAGGCGCATCGCGGTGCGGTCCTCGCGCTCGGCCACGCCGTCGGCGAAGCCGTTGGCATACTCGCGCTGCCAGCGAAACGGCGGGTGCACGACCACGACCTCGGCCCCCACCTCCTGGGCGAGTTGGATCGACCGATCCACCTTGGTCCACGGGTCCGTCGTCCCCCAGACCCGTTGGCTGATCAGCAGCGTCGGGGCGTGGATCGACAGGATCGGCACTCCGTGCTTGCGCGCGTAGGAGCGCAGCACGCCCGCGTCCTGCGTGAGCGGGTCGCCGAGCACCATCACCTCGACGCCGTCGTAGCCGAGGCGGGCGGCCGTGGCGAAACCGGCCTCGCACCCCAGCGGGTAGACCGACGAGCAGGACAGGGTCACCCGGATCCGGGCGCCTCGCTCGTCGCTGGACATGTGGCCCAGCGTACCGAGGCCCGTGTGACACCTACCACACGAGAAGGAGCCGTGTCGCGGTCCGCGAGGTGACGGTTCGACCCCGCGCGCGGCAGGCTCGCCCGCCACGCCGTCAGGGAGCAGGGATCATGTCCAAGGTCTGCAGGATGAGGCCCTCGCGCAGCGCCCACGGGCAGACCACCAGGGTCTCGATCCCCACGATGTCCATCACGGCCTCGACGACCAGGGCGCCGGCCAGCACCTGGTGGCAGCGGTCCGTCGACACCCCCGGCAGATCGCATCGCGAAGCGGCCGGCATCTTTCCGAGCTTCCGCGTCACGTCGTGCAGGTCGTCGCGGGAAAGGAGGCGGCGCACATACTGCCCCTGGTCGCTGGGCGCCGCCCCGCACAACCGGGCCAGAGACCGAATGGTCTTCGAGGTGCCGACGAACACGTCCGGCTTGCCCGCCTTCGTGAGGTCTCGCATCACGCGGGCGATGTCGGTGCGGATCTCCTTGCGCACCTGCTTGATCAGGGCCGGCTTGGGCGGGTCCCCCTCCAACCGCTCGCGGGTCAATCGCCCGGCGCCGAGCGGCAGGCTCAGCGCCACGTCGGGGTCCTCGTCGATCCCGGTGGCCAACTCCAGCGACCCTCCCCCGACGTCCACGAGGAAGAGCCGCCCCGCGGACCAGCCGAACCACCGCCTGGCCGCGAGGAACGTCAGGCGGGACTCGTCCTCCCCCGGCAGCACCTTGAGCTCGACGCCGGTCTCGCTCGTCACGGCCGCGAGGACCTCGTCCCCGTTGGGGGCCTCCCGGATCGCGCTGGTCGCGAACCCCATCAGGTTCTCGATCCCCCAGTCCTCCGACTTCTCGGTGCACTCGCGGACGAACTCGATGAGCGTGTCCCGGCCGTAGGTGCTGATCGACCCGTCGTCCTGCGTGTATTCGGAGAGGCGCAGGGTCATCTTGTGCGAGGAGGCGGGCAGGGGGTGCGCGCCCCAGTAGGCGTCGACCGCGAGCAGGTGGACCGTGTTCGACCCCACGTCGATGACACCCATGCGCATGGTCGCAACCTACCGCCATACAGTTGCAGCCGTGTCAGCCCACTCCAGCGACGCCGCCCGGCCGGACCCGCGCGTCGAGGTGCCGCTCGACACGCCACGCACCTGGGTGGAATTCGTGGACCCGAGCGAGCCGGCGCAGCGGTACCGGTGCGATGTGACGTGGCTGACCTCGCGCTACACGTGCATCTTCGGCGTCGGGTGCCCCGGCATCGAGCCGGACCGACCGGACGACGGATGCTGCGCGCTCGGGGCGCATTTCACCGACGCCGACGATGTGGAGCGCGTGCGCCGCGTCGTGGACTCCCTCACGCCGCAGGAGTGGCAGCTGCGGGACGCCTGCCCCGGCCCGGACGGCTGGCTGGAGGAGGCCGAGCCCGAGGACGACGAGGGGCCGGATGCCGAGCCGGAGCTCAAGACCGCGGTAGTGGACGGGGCGTGCGTGCTGCTGAACCGCGCGGGTTCGCCCAGCGGCCCCGGCTGCGCGCTGCACCAGCACGCCATCGCGCGCGGGCTCCCCCCGCATGCGGTGAAGCCGGACGTATGTTGGCAGCTCCCGATCCGGCGGGCCTATCGGAGGGTGGTGCTGCCGGACGGCCAGCGTTACCTGGAGGTAACGCTGGCGGAGTACGACCGGCGCGGCTGGGGCCCCGGCGGGCATGACCTGTCCTGGTATTGCACCGGCTCGCCGCTCGCCCACACCGGGTCGCAACCGCTATTCCGATCGGCGGCGCCCGAGCTGATCGCCCTGATGGGCGAGCCCGCCTACGAGGAGCTGGCGCGACACTGCACCGCTCACCTGGCGGCTGTCGAGGCGCTGGCCCGTGAAGATTCGGTGCTCGCCGACGCGCTCGTGCACCCGGCGACCCGGACCGCAAGACACGCGCCGGATGTACGGGACGTACGGGACGCGTAATGCTTTCGCGCGGCTTCAACCGTGAGGCTGGCTGCGCCGCTGGCGGGTCCGGGACTGCGCCCGCCCTCGCCACCCCGTCGCCGAACATCTGGTATCACCCGGCGGTCTACGAGATCGAGAACCGCGCCGCCGACCCCGACGGACTCCTGGTGGCCGCGATGACGCGCCTCGCCGACTTCGCCGGGGCGGACGTGCTCGACATCGGCTGCGGCTCGGGCTTCCACCTGCCGGTCTTCGCGGACCTCGTCGGCGGGCGCGGGTCGGTCACCGGCGTCGAACCCCACCCGGGCCTGGTACGCCTCGCGCGCGATCGCCTGGAGGCCGCCCCTCCCGTCGCGTGTCCGGGGGCGCAGGGAACTCGCGTACGGGTCTTCGAGGGGGCCGCCCAGGCGCTGCCGCTGCCCGACCGCTCCGTGGACATCGCGCACGCCCGCTGGGCGTACTTCTTCGGACCGGGCTGCGAGCCCGGGCTGACCGAGCTGGCGAGGGTGCTGCGGCCGGGCGGGATCGCGTTCGTCATCGACATCGACGCGACCGCCTCGACGCACGGGCTCTGGTTCGCCCGGGACAACCCGCGGCACGACCCGGCCGCGGTCGAGCGGTTCTGGCGACGCCGTGGCTTCGCGCGCGAGCGCATCGCGATGCGCTGGCGGATGGACAGCCGGGCCGATTTCGAGGCCGTCGTGCGCATCGACTTCTCCCCGGAGGTGGCGGAGGCCTTCCTGGCGTCCCACCCGGGCTGCGAGGTCGACTACGCCGCGAACCTGCGGTGGAGCCGCTACTGACCGAGGCGAACTGGCGACCGTCGAGCGTTGTCGGAGCGCCCGGCTAGCCTCCCGGCCATGAGCAGAGCATCGAGCGCGCGGTCCCGCTCCACCGCGGGATACCGGTGCACCGAGTGCGGGTGGACCACGGCCAAGTGGGCCGGTCGGTGCGGTGAGTGCCAGGCCTGGGGCACGATCGAGGAGCAGGCCGGGCCCTCGGCGCGCACGCCGCCGGCCGCCAGGCTGGACCGCCCGGCCCTCCCCATCGACCAGGTCGACGCCGAGCCCGCTCGGGCGCGCCCCACGGGGGTGTGGGAGCTGGACAGGGTGCTCGGCGGTGGGCTGGTGAGCGGAGCGGTCGTGCTGGTCGCCGGAGAGCCGGGCATCGGCAAGTCGACCCTGCTCCTGGACGTGGCGGCGCGGGCGGCGCGGCATGAGCGGACGGTGCTCTACGTGACGGGCGAGGAGTCGGCGGCGCAGGTCCGCCTTCGGGCCGAGCGGATCGGCGCCCTCGCCCCGCGCCTTTACCTCGCCGCCGAGACCGACCTGGGCGCCGTCCTGGCCCAGCTCGACCAGTTGCAACCCGACCTGCTCGTCGTCGACTCCGTCCAGACGATCTCCTCGGCCGAGGTGGACGGGTCGGCGGGCAACGTCGCGCAGGTGCGCGAGGTCGCGGCCGGCCTGATCCAGCAGGCGAAGCGGCGCGACCTCGCGACGCTGCTGGTGGGGCACGTCACCAAGGACGGCTCGATCGCCGGGCCCCGCGTCCTGGAACACCTCGTGGACGTCGTCGTGCAATTCGAGGGCGAGCGACACTCGCGGCTCCGCCTGGTCCGGGCGGTGAAAAACCGCTACGGGCCCACCGACGAGGTCGGCTGCTTCGACCTGACCGAGTCCGGCATCGAGGGGCTGGAGGACCCGAGCGGGCTGTTCCTCAGCAGCCGGGACCTCGTGGTCCCGGGCACGGCCGTCACGGTGACCTTGGAAGGACGCCGCCCGCTGGTCGCCGAGGTGCAGGCGCTGCTCGCGCCGACCAGCGCGCCCGCCCCGCGGCGGACCACCTCGGGGCTCGACTCCTCCCGGGCGGCGATGCTGCTCGCCGTGCTGGACCGCCGGGTCCGGCTGCCCGTCCGCTCCTGCGACGCGTACGTGTCGACGGTCGGCGGCGTCCGCGTGACCGAGCCCGCCGCCGACCTCGCGGTGACGCTGGCGATGGCCGGGTCGATCCTGGACCGCCCACTTCCCGGGAGCACGATCGCGCTCGGTGAGGTGGGGCTCGCGGGTGAGGTTCGCTCAGTGAGCGGGGTCCCGCGCCGGCTCGCGGAAGCGGCCCGCATCGGGTTCGTCCGGGCGCTCGTCCCCGCAGGGTCGCTGCAGGACCGCTCCCGGCGGGCCACGTCGTCCAAGCGGTCGAAGGGCGGCCCGTCCGGGTCGGGAGCGGAGCGGCCGCTCAAGGCCGTTCCCGACACCGCGCTCTGCCAGTGGGCGGTCCCCGTGGGGATGGAGGTGCTCGAAGTGTCCGACGTCGCGCACGCGGTGCAGACAGTCCTGAGGGCCGGGTAGCATCTCGCCTGCGGAGAAAGCAGGCCCTCGGCCAATGCCTCGCTCGGCCCATCCGTCGCTGGTCCCATTCGAACCGCAGTGAATCCCTACCTGGGCGATCCCTAGCTGGGCGACCGAACCCCCGAGCGATCCGAACCCGAGCGATCCGAGCTGAAGCGAAACCGAACTGAGCGAATCCGCATGGGTCGTGGTGCGTTTCATCCGCGGGCAGCAGGGATGACCGCCCATAGCATCGGTGGGGAGCCGAGGGGAACGGGCGGGAGGCCGACATGGAGCGCAGCGACGAGGATCTGCTGCGCGCCACCCTGGCCGCCGTAGCCCCCGGCACCGAACTGCGCGATGGACTGGAGCGGATCCTGCGCGGACGGACCGGCGGGCTGATCGTCCTCGGTCACGACAAGGCGGTCGAGAAGCTGTGCGCCGGCGGCTTCCCCATCGACATCGAGTTCTCCGCGACCCGGCTGCGGGAGCTCGCCAAGATGGACGGCGCGATCATTCTCGACGGCGACGCCGCCCGCATCGTGCGCGCCAACGCCCACCTGGTGCCCGACCCCTCGATCGACAGCAGCGAGACCGGCACCCGGCACCGCACCGCCGAGCGCGTCGCCAAGCAGGCCGGGCTCCCGGTGATCTCCGTCAGCAAGTCGATGCAGATCATCGTGCTGTACGTCGGATCCCGGCGCTACCTGCTGGAGGAGCCGACGGTCATCCTGGCGAAGGCCCACCAGGCCCTGGCCACACTGGAGCGATACCGCGACCGGCTCACCGAGATCACCTCCACGTTGTCCGCGCTCGAGGTGGCCGACGCGGTGACCGTCCGCGATGTCGCGCTGGTCGTGCAACGCCACGAGATGGTCCGCCGGATCAGCGAGGAGGTCTCGGCGTTCGTCCTGGAACTCGGCTCGGACGGACGCCTGATCGCGCTGCAGTCCGACGAGCTCACGCGGGGCGTGCGCCGCGAGCGCATGCTGGTCGTGGGCGACTACCTCCAGGACGACGGCTGGCGGACCCTAGAGGGAACCCTGACCAACCTCGCCGCCCTGAGCGGCCCCGAGATCCTGGACCTCGCCGGGGTGGCAGCCGCCCTCGGCTACCCCGCCACCCCCGAGGCCCTCGACGAGCCCACCAGCCCGTGGGGCCACCGGCTGCTCGCCCGGATCCCCCGGCTGCCGCGCGCCGTGGCCGTTCGTCTCGTCGAGCACTTCGAGGGCCTGCAGCCGCTGCTGACAGCGGGGCTGGACGAGCTCATGACCGTCGAGGGGGTCGGCGAGACCCGGGCGCGCACGATCCGCAACGGGCTCGCCCGCATCGCGGAGGCCGAGACCGCCAACGGCGAGCGGTACGCATGACACAGGACATGGCGAAGCCCACCCCGCCGCCGAGCCGCGAGGATTACGCGTCGCGCTCGGCGGCTGCCCTGCATACGGCGGTGCTGCAGTGGTACGCCGGCAACGCCCGCGACCTGCCCTGGCGCCACGCGGAGGCCAGCCCGTGGGGGGTGTTGGTCTCGGAGGTCATGCTGCAGCAGACTCCGGTCGCGCGCGTGGAGCGCACCTGGCGCGAGTGGTTGCGTCGCTGGCCCACTCCTGCGGCCCTCGCGGCCGAGCCGGCCGGGGAGGCGGTGCGCGCCTGGGGCCGGCTCGGCTACCCGCGCCGGGCGCTGCGGCTCCACGAGGCGGC
>CAKUSI010000056.1 GCA_934678955.1 uncultured Austwickia sp.
CCGTACCGATCCCGCCCACGGGCGGCAAATCACGACACCCACCAGCGCAAACCCGTACCGATCCCGCCCACGGGCGGCAGCCGTTGGGCCCAGGCGCCGTATGACCGCCTGCGGTCAACGGCCCCCGCGCGTGCGGGCCCAGGCGTCGTACCCTCCGACCAGGTGGCGCACGTCGCGATAGCCGCAGGCCAGCAGGTGGTCGAGCACGACTCCTGAGCGCACGCCGCCGGCGCAGTGCAGCAACAGGGGCCGATCCCGCGGCAGCTCCACCCGGCCGCTCAGAATCTCGTCCTTCGGCACGAGGCGCGCGCCCGGAATGCTCCCCGCCGCGTGCTCGACCGGCTCCCGGACGTCGATCAGCTCGAGGTCGACCTGCCCGGCCGCGCGGCGGCCCAGCAGCTCGTCGAACGCCGCCACGTCGAGCTCGCTGCCGGCCGGCCTGGCGGGAGCCGGGACTGCGCAGGCGAACTCGACCGGCTCCAACCGCGTGACGGGCTCTCTGCTCGGATCGGGCCGGATCGGCAGCTCGTCCCAGGTGGCCGCCAGCGCGTCGTACACCATGAAGCGACCCACCAACGGACGGCCGACCCCGCAGATCAGCTTGATCGCCTCCGTCCCCATCGCGGAGCCGATCGCGCCGCACAGGACGCCGAAGACGCCCGCCTCCGCGCACGACGGCACCAGCGCCGGGTCGGGCGGGGTTGCGAACACGTCGCGGTAGAGCGGTCCCCGCCCCGGCCAGAACACGCTCACCTGTCCGTCGAAGCGCAGGATGGCCCCCCACACGCACGGCAGACCCAGGATCTCGCAAGCGTCCGCGACCAGGTAGCGGGTCGCGAAGTTGTCGGTGCCGTCCAACACGAGGTCGTAGCCGCGAAGGATCTCCAGCGCGTTGTCCACGGTGAGTCGCTCGTCGTGAGCGATCAGGGTGAGGTCCGGGTCGATGGCCGCCACGCTCGCCGCGGCCGACGCGACCTTGGGCCGCCCGACATCGGCGACGCCGTGCACGACCTGGCGCTGGAGGTTCGAGACGTCCACGACGTCGTCGTCGACGACGCCGATCGTGCCCACCCCCGCCGCCGCCAGGTAGAGCAGCGCCGGAGACCCCAGGCCGCCTGCCCCGACGACGAGCACGCGGGCGTTCAGCAGCCGACGCTGGCCTTCCGTACCGATACCGGGCAGCAACGCATGACGCGCGTATCGCTGCGCCTGCTCACGACTCAGCTCCTGGCCGGGCTCGACCAACGGCGAATACGGCCCTCCAGCGTCCGTCCCCCGCGAACCACCCGCCGCCACGACCACCTCGTATGCCCTCTCGCTCGTGTTCCGCTTCCGCGCGAGCCCGCGCCGCCAGCACCTACCGAGTTGTTCTCACGCCTATCGAGGCGTCCACCCGCGCAGGCGAACCGACAGGCAGGTGACGGTCCCTTCCATCTTCTGGAACTCGCTGATGTCGACCTCCTCGACCACCAAGCCGCGCTCCCGGAACGATGCGGCAGTGCGCGGCGCGTCCGCGGCCATGAGCACGATCCGGGGACCGAGAAGCACCACGTGCGCTCCCGAGGGTTCGGGGACCTCCTCGTACATCGGCCAGATCGAATCGTCGACCGCGGAGCCGCGCCCGACGATCGTGCCGTCCGCGAGCGCGGTGACGGCGGACTTCAGGTGCAGCACGGGGCCGAGAGGGATGCCGACGAGGTGGGCGCCGAGCGGGGCGAGGTGGTCCCTCAGCTGGTGCATGCCCGCCTCGTTGGTCCGCCCGCCGAGACCGACGCTCACCGTGCCGCCGAACTTCAGGACGTCCCCGCCGTCCAGGAAGCCGGGATCCGCGATCCGGGCCACCCGGTAGCCCAGGGATCGCACGGCCTCCTCGGCGCCTGGCAGCTCGGCGCGCCGCTCGGCCACGCGGGGGTTGGCCATCACCGCGAGGTCGCTGTAGACGACCATCGTGTCCTCGACGAATGCGCTGTCCGGACAGTCCGGCGCGGGGGGCGCCTCCACCGTCTCCCACCCGTGTCGGTGGAACGCCTCCCGGTAGTGCTCCCACTGCCGCTGCGCGAGGTCGGCGTCCACCGGCTGTCGCTCCAGATAGGTGAGAACGCCCTCCGCCAGCTTCGGGCTCGGACGGCGCACCAGCGCCAGACGACGATCCATGGCAGCACCTCTCGCACGTCAGTGAGCGGCGAACCAGCTCCGCGGGCCGCTACCGCACCCTCATGCTACGCAAGGCCTCCCCGCTGATGAGAGCCGCCGTCGAGCGTCGTGCGCCCGATGGGCCCGCCTCCTGCGCGGCTCAGGCGGGCCCACGTCCGGCGGAGCCCACCAGGCGCCTCCCGCACGCCGACGACCTGCGGCACCTGCGCCAGGATCTCGGCCTCGAGACGAGTTTTCAGCGTGGCGGCGGAGGCAGGGCAGTGGGCGCAGGCGCCCACGAGGCGGATCTCGGCGTATCCGTCGCGCATGCAGACGAGTTCGGCCTTGCCGCCGTGCGAGCGGACGTATGCGCCGGCCGGTCCGTCGAGGACGCGCCGCACGGCGGCCGCCACGTCGACACTCCCCGCAGCACCCGCGCCGCGGCGTCTCTCCTGCGACACGCGCTCGCGTGCGCCGGAGTCCGGCACACCCGCGGCCGCGTCCGGCGCGTGCTCCGGCGCCCACCCGACGCGGGCCGCGAGCGCCCGCTGCAGGGCGGCGCGCACACGCGCTCCCGCCTGTTCCCACGAGGCACCGCGCCCGAGCGTGGTGAGAACGGCGGCGTTCTCGCACGTCACGCACGACAGCGTGCCGTCGGACAGGCACTGCCCGAGGTCGCCCGGGGCGCGCGCGACGCAGCCCTCGAACGGCACGACGTCGGCCGGGACGACCCAGCGCAGCGTTCGCAGATCCCCGGGCACCGCCTCCGGATGCAGGGTCAGCACGGAGGCCGTCCCGCTCATCGCCGGACTCCGATCACATCGGTTCGGCCGTTCACGTCAGCGCCGCCACGATCGAGTGGGCCGCGAACGCCATCACCCAGGCCACCACGAACAGGTATCCGAACGCCACGCCCGGCCACTTCCACGTCCCGGTCTCCCGCCGCATGATGCCGACGGTCGACATGCACTGCAGCGCGTACACGAAGAACATCATCAGCGCCGCGATCGTCGGGGGCGTGAAGAGCGGCTCGCCGGCCCGGGGACCGTCGGCGACGGTCATCGCCCGCAACGCCGCCTGCGGGTCCTCGGGATCCTCGGCGGCGGCGATCTGCCCCATCGTGGCGACGAAGACCTCCCGCGCCGACAGCGAGGCCACGACGCCGACGTTGATCCGCCAGTCGAAGCCGAGCGGTTCGAAGACCGGCTGCACGGCGCGGCCGATCCCGGCCGCGTAGGAGTGGTCGATGACGTATGCCGACGCGGCCACCTCATCCGCCGGGTCGACGCCGGCCTGCCGCATCGCGGCCTCACCCTGCAGGGGGAGGTTCAGCAGCAGCCAGAGGATGATCGTCGCGCCCAGGATGATCGTGCCGACCTTGCGCACGAACGCCATCGCGGAGTCCCACATCGAGAAGAGGACGCTGCGCAGCCGGGGAATCCGGTACGGAGGCAACTCCATATAGAAGGGCAGGGTCCGGATCTTGCGGGACGTGACCCGCGTGGTCACCCACGCGAAGAACATGGCCGACGCCGCGCCGAGCACGTAGAGGCCGAACAACACCAGTCCCTGCGCCCCGAACGGGCCGACCGAGGCGTCCGGGTCGACCAGCAGGCCGATGAGGAGGATGAAGACGGGCAGCCGCGCCGAGCAGGTCATGAGCGGCGCGGCCATCATCGTGGCGAGGCGGTCCCGCGCCGAGGGCAGCGTCCGCGTCGCCATGATGCCCGGCACGGCGCACGCGACCGAGGACAGCAGGGCCACGAACGCGCGACCCTCCAGCCCTGCCGTCGACATCACGCGGTCCATCAGCAGGGCCGCCCGCGCAAGGTAGCCGATGCCCTCCAGGATCGCGATGAACAAGAACAGCAACAGGATCTGGGGCAGGAACACGAGGACCCCGCCGACGCCGCCGAGCAGCGCGTTGCCCAGGAAGGAGGCCAGCCAGGGGGTCTCGACGTGCTGGGCGACCAGCGCACCGAGCCAGGCGAAGAACGCCTCGATGCCGTCCTGCAGGGGGGCGGCCAGCGTGAAGATGCTCTGGAAGAACACGAACATGACGGTGAAGAAGAGGACGGTCCCGGCCACCGGGTGCAGCAGCACGGCGTCGATCCGCCGCGTCCGATCGTCCACTTGGGGAACCTGGTAGGTCGAGGCAGCCAGGACCGACTCGACCCAGCCGCCCAGCTCCTCGGGCTCCAGCGGGGGCAGGACGGCGGGGGCGCTCCACGAGTCCAGGCGCGCGAGCTGCTCGCGCAGGGCGCGCACGCCGTCCGCTCGCCCGCCCACGACCTCCACGACGGGGACTCCGAGGGCGCGGCTCAGTGCCTCCGGGTCGATCGCCCCCTCTCGCTGTTCCATCTCGTCGCCGAAGGTGAGCACCGCGCAGACCGGCCGCCGGTGGTGCAACACCTGCGTCAGCAGCCGCAGCGACCGGCGCAGGGTCGTCACGTCGAGGACGACCAGGAGCCCGTCCGGGGTGGCGACGCTGTCGTCCTCGTCGTCGAGCACCTGGGAGACAACAGCCTCGTCCGGGCTGATCGGATCCAGGCTGTACGTGCCTGGAAGGTCCTCGATCACCACGGTCTCGTCGCCGACCTTCGTCTGGCCCTCGTAGCGGGCGACCGTGACGCCGGGGTAATTGCCGGTCTTGGCGCGCATCCCGGTGAGCGCGTTGAACAGCGTGGTCTTGCCGGAGTTCGGGCTGCCGACGAGCGCGAAGCGCCGCGCGCCGGTGAGCGTGGGGGTTTGCGTGGGCCCGCAGTGTGCGCTCACGAGGCGGACCCGACCAGGACGGAGCGGGACAGCTCCTTGCGCAGCGCCACCTCGTAGTCCGCGACCCGGTAGACCGTCGGGTCGCCCATCGGGGCCCGACGGATGAGCTCGACGGCCGCTCCGGGGGCCAGCCCGAGGTCGAACAACCGGCGCGCGCACTCCGGCGCGCATGCCTCGTCGATCCCGACGACCACCGCCCGGTCACCGCGCGCGAGGTCGGTCAATCGACGTCCAGGGCGCTCGCCCCGAGCCGATGAGGCGGCCACGCGGCGCTCAGTGAGAGCCCTGCTGACTGCGGACATAGTTGATTCCCTTCTCCCTCTCCGCTGAACCGCGCCGCCGGTGTCCCGAAAACGACTGGTCAGGACGGCCCAGCGACAAGCATCCCGCGACGGCGACGCCGCGCGGGATTAGGTTAGCCTAACCTGCCCATCGAGAGGGATGATCGCAGGACGTCGTACGGGACGTCACAGCGACCAAACTCACCCTCGCCTTCGTCGAGCATAGGTTAGGCTCACCTAACTTACTAGCCGAAGTCGCCGTGGCCCTCCGCCACCCCAGCGTCTCCTCTGCGAGGCCCACTGCGATCTCCGTCGAGCAGCGAGGCCACGCATGTCGATCGATCCGTCCAAGCCTTCCCCCGCAGTGTGCCGTGAGCGCAAGACCGCCGCAGACCACGAACCGGCGGAAGCGCTCGCCGCGCGCCTCCTCGACGGCGCAGGAGCCGCCCACCTCCACCCCGTCGCCGCCGAGCTCCCCTCCCCCGGCCCCGTCCTCCACGGTCGCGACGACCTCGGCAACCTGCTCGTGCTGGCCGGTCCCGAGCGCGGGTCGGGCTGGGAGCCGACCGACTGCGGTCCCGGCATCCCGGTCCATCTCTCGATCACCCAGGAGGCGCCGTTCGCCTGGCTCAAGGTCCGGCTCGCGGATCTCTTCCTGCACGGTCACCTGCGTTCGGCACCTCCTCTGGCACGCCACCACCTCGCGGCCCGGGCGAGCGACTCGCCCCACCTGGCCGGCGCCCTTCAGACCTGGAAAGACGCCCAGCTGTACGTCATCGAACCCACCGCGATCCGCGTACGCACCCCTCTCGCGGGCGCCGCGGCGCTGGGGCCGGGAGACGTGCGGTACGCCGAGGCCGATCGCGTGGCCAGGGACTCCGCCTCCCTCGTGCACGAGGTCCTGGCCCTCCCGCAGGACCAGTTCCGCGGGCTCGTCACCGCGCGGGCGCGGAGCCTGCGGCGCGAGGAGTGGGGCCCCCGCGTCAGCTTCGAGGCGGCCTACCCGGTCGCGATCGACGGTTGGGGGCTCACCGCCCTCGCGGTCCGGCGACGCAACAGCTTCCTCGTCCGCGTACCGTTCGCCCGCCGCGCCCGCCAGCCCCGCGAGGCTTACGACGAGACGCTGGCCCTGCTGCGCGGTGGTTCCGCAGGGCTCGCCGGGTGAGCCGCGGCGCTATGGACCGGTGACCGCCCGGTCGTCGAAGTCGGCGTTGCCTCGCCGGACCTTCTCCAGGAGCTTGTAAAGCTCGTCGCGCTCCTGCGCGGTCAGGTCCTCCAGCGCAAAGCCATCGGCCACCAGGGCGGCGGTGGCCTGGGCCACCACCGCCCGACCCGCGGTGGTGATCGCCGCCAGCGTCCCCCGCCCGTCGTCGGGGTTAGGGACGCGTTCGACGAACCCCTGCTCCGCCAGCTTCTTCACGATGTGGGTCACGCTCGTCGGGTGCACCATCAGGCGGTCGCTCAGCTTGGTCATCGCCAGCCGCCCGTCGCGGGAGAACTCCAGCAGCGTCAACGCCTCGAACCGGGGAAACGTGAGGTCGTACGGCGCGAGCAGGGCGTCGTATCGCCCCAACAGCACCTGCTGGACTCGCATCACGCTCGTCGCGGCCGCCATCGACGCCGGGACCGCGTCCTCGCCCCAGCGGCGCTCCCACAGGTCTGCCGCACGCCGGATCGGGTCGAAGGCAAGCGGCGGGCGGGACGGCATTGAACGAGACTAACGGCGAAGGAGTGGGCTCAGGTGAGGTCGGCCACGACCCGGTCGGCGGCCGCGTACGGGTCCGACGTGCCGATCACGACCTCCTCGGCGAACGCCTCGATCCCGCTGCCGGAGCGCAAGTCGCCCATCCGCGACCGCAGGGTCGCGAGTGCGATGGCCTCGATCTCGTCCACCGCGCGGCGCAGGCGGCGGCGGTGCAACTCGCCGCACTCCCCCATCCACGCGTGGTGCCCCTCGACGGCCTGCGCGACCTCCTCAACGCCCTCGTCGCGCGACGCCACGGTCTTGAGAACCGGCGGGCGCCAGACGTCCTCGTCCGAGCGGTCCCCGAGGCTGATCATGTGCCGGATGTCGCGGACCGTGGAGTCGGCGCCGTCCCGGTCCGCCTTGTTGACCACGAACAGGTCGCCGATCTCCAGGATCCCGGCCTTGGCGGCCTGGATCCCGTCGCCCATGCCCGGGGCCAGCAACACGATCGTCGTGTCGGCGAGCCCGACGATCTCGACCTCGGACTGCCCGACGCCCACGGTCTCCACGAGGATCACCTCGCACCCGGCCGCGTCGAGCACCCGGATCGCCTGGGGGGTCGCCCAGGACAGGCCGCCGAGGTGGCCGCGGCTCGCCATCGATCGGATGTAGACCTCCGGGTCGAGCGCGTGGTCCTGCATGCGGACCCGGTCGCCCAGCAGGGCCCCGCCGGAGAACGGCGAGCTCGGGTCGACGGCGAGGACGCCGACGCGCTTGCCCCGCCGGCGGAACGCGGCGACGAGGGCGTTGGTGGATGTCGACTTGCCGACGCCCGGGCTGCCGGTGAGGCCGATGATGTGCGCGTGCCCGGTGTGCGGGGCGAGCGCCGCCATCACCTCCCGCAGCGCCGGCGACGCGTCCTCCACCAGCGAGATCAGCCGGGCGACCGCGCGGGGGGCGCCGGCGCGGGCCCTCTCGACGAGAGCGGGGACGTCGACGGTGCGGGCGGGCATGGGCGGCCTTCCGGTCGGTGGGCGGGCCGGGCGGTGGTGGGCCGGCGGGCGAGCCGGCCTGGTGCGCTCGCGCGCACACCGGCCCGTCCACTCTAGTCAAGAGCTCGCCCCGATAGGCGGGACGAACACTCGGCGCCCAGCCCTACGCGGCTGGTCCCGGCCCTAGGCTGGGCACCATGACCGGACTGTTTACGCACATCGACCACATCGGTATCGCGGTCCCGGACCTCGACGCGGCCATCGCGTTCTACGAGGAGAAGTACGGGATGACGATGGCCCACCGGGAGACCAACGAGGAGCAGGGCGTCCAGGAGGCCATGATGGCCGTCGGCGACTCCAGCTCGTGCATCCAGCTGCTGGCGCCGCTCAACGAGAAGTCCACGATCGCGAAGTTCCTGGACAAGAACGGGCCCGGCATGCAGCAGATGGCCTACCGGGTCGAGGACATCGACGCGGCGTGCGCCGAGCTCACGAGCCGGGGCCTGCGGCTGCTCTACCCGGAGCCCAAGCGCGGCACCGCCGGCAGCCGGATCAACTTCATCCACCCCAAGGACGCCGGCGGCATCCTCGTGGAGATCGTCGAGCCGGGGACCGGCCACTGATTGGCTCCACCTGCACCGACGCGTGACGAACCTCACCGACCGGTGCCTAGGCATGCGGAGCGCCGACCGGCAATCCTGGCCGGTGACGCGCGTCCCCGCGCCCTGTCCGACCCGGTATTTGCACCGCCGCACGTACGACGCAACACGCCGCACGAAATCAGGAGAGCGACGATGACCACGATGCCCCAGATCCGCGACGCCATCATGGCGGGCGATCGCACCCAGGCGACCTACGAGGCGTTCTCGGCCCCGGAGAGCTTCCGGGCGGTGACGGTGCACAAGGACGAAGTGGACATGTTCGCCGGCCTGGCCTCGCGCGACAAGGACCCGCGCAAGAGCCTGCACGTGGACGAGGTGCCGCTGCCGGAGCTCGCACCCGGCGAGGCCCTGGTCGCGGTCATGGCGAGCGCGGTCAACTACAACACCGTATGGACGTCGATCTTCGAGCCGCTGCCCACCTTCGGGTTCCTGGAGCGCTACGGCAAGCTCTCCGATGCGGCCAAGCGGCACGACCTGCCTTACCACATCGTCGGCTCCGACCTGGCCGGCGTCGTGCTGGCCACCGGCCCGGGCGTGCACCTGTGGAAACCGGGCCAGGAGTGCGTGGCGCACTGCCTGTCCGTCGAGCTGGAGCACCATGACGGCCACAACGACACGATGCTCGACCCCGAGCATCGGATCTGGGGCTTCGAGACCAACTTCGGCGGGCTCGCCGAGGTCGCGATCGTCAAGGCGAACCAGCTGATGCCGAAGCCGACCCACCTCACCTGGGAAGAGGCCGCCTGCCCGGGCCTGGTCAACTCCACCGCCTACCGCCAGCTCGTCAGCAAGAACGGTGCCGCGATGAAGCTCGGCGACCGCGTGCTGATCTGGGGCGCGAGCGGCGGCCTCGGCTCGTACGCGACCCAGATGGCGCTGGCCGGCGGCGCCACCCCGGTCTGCGTCGTCTCCTCCGCGGACAAGGCGGACATCTGCCGCTCGATGGGCGCGGAGCTGGTCATCGACCGCCGCGAGCAGGGCTACCAGTTCTGGAACGAAGAGGGCACCAAGCAGAACCCGAAGGAGTGGCGTCGCTTCGGCGCCGACATCCGTGAGCTGACCGGCGGCTACGACGTGGACATCGTCTACGAACACCCGGGTCGCGAGACGTTCGGCGCGTCGGTCTTCGTCACTCGGAAGGGCGGCACGATCGTCACCTGCGCGTCGACGTCAGGCTTCATGCACGAGTACGACAACCGCTACCTGTGGATGAACCTGAAGCGCATCATCTCCAGCCACTTCGCGAACTACCGCGAGGCGTGGGAGGCCAACGACCTCATCGACCGTGGGCTGATCCACCCGACGCTGAGCAAGACGTACTCGCTCGACAACGTCGGTCAGGCCGCTCTCGACGTGCACCAGAACGCCCACCAGGGCAAGGTCGGCGTCCTCTGCCTCGCTCCGGAGGAGGGCCTGGGTGTCACCGACGAGGAGAAGCGCGCGGCCCACATCGACGGGATCAACCGGTTCCGCAGCAAGTGACCGCAAGGTTCGCGCCCGGCCGGTGAGTGGTCGGCGAGCCGCCGCTCGGGACGGGGCGCGCCGCCCCTGACCCATTCCGTACCCCTCGCCTTCCGCGCCGCGGAGCGGGGGGTACGGGCGTCTCGGGCGGCGGCCCGACGCTCAGTCCGGCGGCGACCCGACGCTCAGTCGTCGTCCGGATCCGGCGGAGGCTCGGGCAACTCGGGCTGCGGGCCGGGCTGCTCGGTGTCGGCCACGTCGGACTCGCTCACCCGTCCGGCGAACAGGGTCGGCAGCCTGCCGAAGCCCGGCCGGACGATGTCCACGATCTCCTGCAGGACGCGACGCACCTGGGGCTCACCGATCCACAGGTGTTTGCCGCCCTCCACCGCCGTGACATGCGCCCGTGGGATGGTCAGGAACGCGCGCCGGGCCTCCGGCGGGCGCAGGTAATCGTCGAACTCCGGCACGAGCGCGTGCACCGGCTTGCCGCTGCGGGCCCAGGTCCGCAGGTGCTTCTCACGGGCATAACGCAGCGGAGGCGACAGAAGAATCGTACCGTCGACCGACGGGTCGCAGCCGTGCATCAGCGCCAGGTCTGTGCCGAAGGACCACCCGACCAGCCAGACGTGCGGCAGATCGCGAAACTCGGCGAACTCGATCGCCGCCGCGACGTCATATCGCTCCCCCACCGCGTTGTCGAACGCCCCCTCCGAGGTCCCGCGCGGCGAGGCGGTGCCGCGCGTGTTGAACCGCAGCACCGCGAGATCGGCGATCGCCGGAAGCCGATAGGAGGCCTTGCGGAACACGTGGCTGTCCATGAACCCGCCGTGCGTGGGCAGTGGGTGCAACATGATCAGCGTCGCGACCGGGTCGCGCTTGGGCGGCAGCGCAAGCTCACCGACCAGCGTCAACCCATCGGCCGTCTCCAACTCGATGTCCTCCCGGCGGGCGGGCAGGACAGTGCCGGCGCGGATGGTGTGCCAGCCGACGGCCTCGGGAACCGTGCCGTCGACCAACCGGCGCGGGTTCGCGTTCGACGGGGACGAGCCGGCTGGCCCGGTGCGCGGGACGCTCATCGGAAGGAGCCTCTCGGGGGTCGGCGGGCGCGGCTGCGCCAGCAGGGGGTATGCCAGTGTCTGCGATCCTCCAGGCCGCCGAGCCCGTCCGCGGGCCACGCGACCACATGCGCCACCGTACCGTCGAACTCCTGCTGACAGCCGGGACAGCGATAGCGTCTCGCGGGCGCTCGGCCGACGACCATCCGCACGTACCAGTCACCGTCGGCGTACGCCTCGCGGCGGACCAGCCCGCCGAGCGCGCGTTCCAGGTCGAGGGCCCGCGCCTCGTGGCGACGGCGGTTGGCCCGGGGCATACGCCCATGATGGCAGGCAGGCCCCGGGGCCGACAGATCGACGGCCCACGGGCGGATCGCTCGCGCGGATCGCCGGTGGGCCGCCGGGCTGGGAACTACCGGTAAGAGCGGAAGCCGTGGCCGGTCTTGCGGCCGAGGTACCCGCCCTTGACGAGGTGCTCCAGCAGCGAGGCGGGCTTGAAGCCGGCCTCGCGGAACTCGGTGTAGAGCTCGTTCTCGATCGCCAGCGACACGTCCAGGCCGACCACGTCGAGCAGCTCGAAGGGACCCATCGGCAGGCTGCAGCCCAGCTTCATCGCGACGTCGATCTCGTCGGCGGTCGCGTAGTGCCGCTCGAGCATGTTGATCGCGTCGTGGAGGTAGGGGAACAGCAGCGCGTTGACGATGAAGCCTGCCTGGTCGCCGCAGTCGACCGGCCGCTTGCCGATCTTGGCGCACAGGTCATCGACGGTGTCCCGCACGTCCTGCCCGGTCAGGACCGTCGAGACGATCTCGACGAGCTTCATGACCGCCGCGGGGTTGAAGAAGTGCATACCGATGACGTCCTGCGGCCGCGACGTCGCAGCGGCGATCTGGACGACGGGCAGCGAGGACGTGGTGGTCGCGAGGATCGCCCCGTCCTTGCACACCTTGTCCAGGCGCTGGAACATGTCCAGCTTGATCGGCAGCTCCTCCGCGATCGCCTCCACCACGATGTCGACGTCGGAGAGGGAATCGACCGTGTCGGACGGATGGGCCAGCGCGAGCGCGGCGTCATACTTTTCCTGCGACAGTCGGCCCTTGGACAGCGCGCGGTCCAGGCTCTTGGTGAGGCCCGCGAGACCCTTGTCCGCCTTCTCCTGGCTGCGCGCGACGAACGTGGTGTCGTAGCCGGCCTTGACGAACACCTCCACGATGCCCATCGCCATCGTGCCGTTGCCGACCACGCCGACCTTGCTGATCGGGCGCAGGCCCTCGGCGCCCTCGCCCCGCGGGGCCGGCGTCAGCTTGTCCGCGACGACCTTGCCCGAGCCCTCCTTCTCGTAGGTGTAGAAGCCGCGGCCGGTCTTGCGACCGTTCATGCCCGCGGCCATCATCTGCTTGAAGATGGGCGCCGGGCTGTGCAGACGCCGGCCGCTCACGTCGTACATCGTGTCGAGGATCGCGTAGCAGGTGTCGAGGCCGACGAGGTCCGCCAACGCCAACGGGCCGATCGGGTAGCCGCAGCCGAGCTGCATGGCGGCGTCGATGTCCTCGCGGGTGGCGTACTTGTTCTGGAACATCGTCACGGCGTGGTTGATGTAGCCCATCAGCAGCGCGTTCGCGATGAAGCCGGGGCTGTCGCCCGCGACGATCGGCTTCTTGCCGAGGCGCTCCGCCAGCGCCTTGACGTCCTCGACGATCTGAGGATCGGTCACGACGGTCTGGATGACCTCGACCAGTTCCTGCACTGGCACGGGGTTGAAGAAGTGCATGCCCATGACGCGCTGCGGGTGAGCGGTCGACGTGGCCATGTCGGTGACCGAGAGGGCGGAGGAGTTGGTGCACAGGATCGCGTCCGCATCGACGATATCGTCCAGGGATCGGAAGATCTCCCGCTTGAGCTCGATGTCCTCCGGCACCGCCTCGATCACGATGTCGGACCCGGCGACATCCTTGAGGTCCAGGGACAGGGTGATGCGCCCGAGGATCTCCTGGCGCTCCTCCTCGGTCATCTTCTCCCCGGCGACGGCCTTCGCCGTGGAGTTCTCGACGAACCGACGCGCCTTGTTGAGCGCGCCCTCGTCGATCTCGATGCCGACCGTCTCGATGCCCGCTCGCGCGAACACCTCGATCATCCCGCCGCCCATGGTGCCGAGGCCGATGACCCCGACCTTCTTGATCTCTCGAGTCATGCCGTCACTCTGCCAAAGAATGGACGGTTGGTTAACGGATACGAGAGGCGACAGTCCTCACACCCTGACCTGCGCCGTCCCGCGCCGGAGCACGCCGCGCCCGGCGCTGCGCACGACGACCCGCGGGTCGGGTCGACCGGGGCACCGGCACCGTGGCAGATTGGCGGCCGTGCGCCTGGTGATCGCGGAATGCAGCGTCGACTACACCGGTAGGCTGTCCGCCCATCTCCCCAGGGCCCGGCGGCTCCTGCTCGTCAAGGCCGACGGTTCGGTGCTGGTGCACAGCGACGGAGGCTCATACAAGCCCCTCAACTGGATGTCCCCGCCCGCGGTGACCACAGAGCTGCCCCCCGAGCCGCACGAGGCGGAGGCCGGCGTCGAATCGGTGTGGGTGGTACGTCATCCGAAGAGCGGGGATTCCCTGCGGATCGCGATCTTCGCGGTGCACCACGACACGAACCACGAGTTGGGCGTCGACCCTGGCCTGGTGAAGGACGGCGTCGAGGCGCACCTACAGGCGCTGCTCGCCGAGCACATCACCACGCTCGGCGCGGGATACACCCTGATCCGGCGGGAGCACATGACCGCGATCGGCCCGGTCGACATCCTGTGCCGCGACGGAGAGGGGCGCACGGTGGCGGTCGAGATCAAACGCCGCGGCGAGATCGACGGCGTGGAGCAACTGACCCGCTACCTGGAGCTGCTCAACCGGGACCCGCACCTGGTGACGGTCGGCCCGGTGCAGGGCGTCTTCGCGGCGCAGGAGATCAAGCCGCAGGCCCGCACGCTGGCGACCGACCGCGGAATCCGGTGCGTGCGGCTCGACTACGAGGCGCTCAGGGGCGCCGACGACGCCGAGTCGCGGCTGTTCTAGCCCTTCGAGGGGCGTGTCCGGCCCTTTCCAGGGATGGGCGTGGGGCCCTCGCCGACGTGCGAGTCTTGGCCCCATGACTCGCCGCGTCGCCATCGCCGCCCCCGGTCCCTCCGCCGTGGAGGCTGGTCGCGCCGTCACGGCAGCCGGCGGGAACGCAGTCGACGCGGCGATCGCCGCGATCGTCGTGGCGTCGTGTACGGAGCCCGGGATCGTCAGCCCGATGGGGGGCGCGTACGTCAACGTGTGGTCGCCCACGCAGGGCCCGTACGTCGTGGACGGCAACGTGGAGATGCCTGGCCGGGGCCGGGAATCCGCGCGGTTCGGGGCGGGCGTGTGGGAGGTCCACATGGCCTACGGCGGCGGCACCACGGTCTTCGGCGGCCCGGGGTCGGTGGCCGTCCCCGGCATGTTCGCGGCCCTGGCCGAGGCGTCCACCCGCTGGGGCCGGCTGCCGTGGCTGGAGCTGCTGGTGCCCGCCTCGCACGTGCTGCGCGTCGGGTACGGGCTCGGGACGGCCGCCGCGTACTATCTGCAGTTCAGCCGCCCGGAGCTCTTCGGGCAGGACCCGCAGACGGTGGCCTTCCTGCGCCAGTGCGGGATCACCCCGACGGCCGGCGCGCTGCTGCGCGATCCTGACCTGGCGGCGACGCTGGATCACATCGGGCGCGTCGGGGCGCAGGACCTCTACACCGGCGAGCTGGGCCGCGCGCTGGCCGCCGACATGGACGCGCGCGGGGGCCTCGTGTCGACGGAGGACCTGGCCGCTTATCGCACGGTGACACGGCCGGCGGTGGCATGCTCGCTCGGCGACTGGGAGCTGGGCGTCAACCCGCCCCCGTCCATCGGCGGCCCGGTCCTGGCGGCGATGATCCGGCTGCTGCAGGCGAGGCACGCCCAGCGCGGAGTCACCGACGCCCACGACATCATCGACATCCAGCGCGTCGTGCTCGGCCACCGGCGCAGCCACCTGGAC